>JAFYEQ010000246.1 GCA_017544185.1 Oscillospiraceae bacterium | reverse complement strand
GCAGGATGCTGTCGGGGTCGCCGTCGGCGGACTTGATGATGTTCATGGCGTAGCCGTACTTGCCGTCGCGGACGTGCATCAAGCCCGATATGCGGGGGGTGTAGTTGGGCTCGTCGTCCTCGTACTCACGGGTGGCAAGAGCCTTGTCGAAGCTCATGCCCTTGTCCATCAGCTCGTATACCGTGTCCGTCTGGTCGCTGTTGGTCACGATGGTCATATCGCGGAGGACGCGGACGGGGGAGTATATTATCAGATGGGGGTCGGACAGCTTTGAAGGATCCGCAGCCTTGGTGCGTATGCCGTCCTCTGTCTTGGTGAACACACGGTTGCGGGAGTTCACGCTCCTGCCCATGATGAAGTACGCCGTGACAGCTTTGGTGCCGTCAGCGGTGAGCCCTATGATGATGCCGCGTCCCGGGTAGGACACAGCGGAAACTGCCGATGTGATATCCTTGTTCATGGTATAGCCCCTTTCATCCTGTCGGGACCGGGTATCTACTGTATACAGATCCCGGCCCTTGGTCTATATTGGATCTTTATCGTGTCACACGATATGTGTGACATCTCCCTCTACCTTGATGCGGTCGTCGCATAGCAGCGATACCGCCTCGGGGAGGATCTTCCATTCTGCCTGCTCCATCACGCGACGCTGGAGCACCTCGGGGGTGTCCCCCTCTTCAACGTATACCGCACGCTGGAGGATGATAGGCCCCCCGTCGCATACGTCGGTGACGAAGTGTACCGTGGCGCCCGTCACCTTCACGCCACGGGCCAGTACCTCTTGGTGTACCCTGAGACCGTAGTAGCCCTTGCCGCAGAAGGACGGTATCAGCGCGGGATGGACGTTGACCATCCTGTACGGATACGCATCGCATACGCATTTGTCGAGTATGGTCATGAAGCCCGCGTATACTATGATGTCCGCCTTCTCCTCCTTGAGGATGCCCAGCAGCGCCTCGGAGTAGGCCTTGTTGTCGGGATAGTCCTTGCGGGGGAGCACGAGACCCTTTATGCCGTGCTGTGACGCCCGTTCGAGGGCATACGCCCCTTCCTTGGAGGAGATCACGCAGGAGATCCTGCCATTCGGGATGTCCCCTCTCTCCTGTGCGTCGATGAGAGCCTGCAGGTTGGTGCCGCCGCCCGACACGAGTACGATGATGTTTTTCATATATCCACCTATTCAAAAAAGCGTCCGTTGTCCGTGCAGCTCTTCGCCGCGCGTACCGACAGTATGCCCTGTATCGCCATGACCACAGCGGCCGCTATCCAGAAGATCGTGAGAGCCGTGCTGCCGAAGAGCGCTGCGGCAAAGCTGCGCCCCATGATGCCGATGTGTCCCGACAGGTACAGCTTCACCGGCGACAGTGCCGCATCTATGAGGTACAGCATCGCCGCGATACGATAATATCGTTTCTTGGAGCCCGATGATCCGACCCATACCATGACGTAGCCTATCACGGCCAACAGCGATACGGATACTACGCTAAGGGGCAGAAAGACCGTTGATACGATCTTCAGCGCCTTAGCCGCTTTGTTGTTGTCCATTATGCGATGATGACGCCCTCGCTGCCCTGTACCAGCTCACCGATGACGTATGCGTCCTCGCCTGCAGCCTTCAGTACCTCTATGGCCTTATCAGCGTCGTCCTTGCCTACACATGCGATCATGCCCACGCCCATATTGAAGGTGTTGAACATGTCCCTCTCGGGGATCTTGCCGGTCTTGGCGATAAGGTCGAATATGGGAAGGATCTGCACTGCGCTGCGGTCGATCTTGGCAGTGATGCCCTCGGGGAGAGAGCGGGGTATGTTCTCGTAGAAGCCGCCGCCCGTGATGTGGGACAGGGACTTGACCTTTACGCTGTCGATCAGGGACAGCACAGGCTTTACGTATATCTTTGTAGGCGTCATCAGGGTCTCGCCCAGAGTGGTGCCAAGATCCGACTGATGGCGCATCAGGTTCTGCTCGTTGATGGCGAACACCTTGCGTATGAGGGAGAAGCCGTTGGAGTGTACGCCGGATGACTTGATGGCAATCAGCACGTCTCCGGGCTTCTGGGTGGAGGGGTCGAGCATCTTCTTCTTGTCCACGATACCAACGGTGAAGCCCGCCAGATCATACTCTTCCTCGGGCATGAGGCCCGGATGCTCGGCGGTCTCGCCGCCTATGAGAGCGCAGCCCGCTCTGACGCAGCCCTCGGCTACGCCCGATACTATTGACGCGATCTTCTCGGGGAAGTTCCTGCCGCAGGCGATGTAGTCCAAAAAGAACAGAGGCTTGGCGCCGCAGCAGATCACATCGTTGACACACATGGCAACGCAGTCTATGCCCACAGTGTCATGTCTGTCCATGAGGAAGGCGAGCTTGATCTTGGTGCCCACGCCGTCCGTGCCCGATACCAGCACAGGCTCCTCCATACCGGTCATATCGGGTGCGAAGAGGCCGCCGAAGCCGCCTATGCCCGAGATGACGCCGGGGATGTCCGTGCGCTTTACGTGAGCCTTCATCAGCTCTACCGACTTGTATCCGGCGGTCACGTCCACGCCGGCTTCTTTATAGCTCTCAGAAAAACTGTTCATTTCGTTGATCCTCCAGTATCGTTCCTTCTTCGTAAGTCAGGAGCCCGAAGCGGTGGGGGCAATCCCCCACCCTACGGCATCAAAATACGATCCCGAGTTCCGTGGGCGCACACATAGGTGCGCCCCTACGGCGTGATCGTGAGATATCTTGTGTGGTGTGATCGTGATATGTGCAGGGGCACATCCTCCCCTTGCGGGGGAGCGGCGTGTGCGCCCTTGGATGTCGCTCGTAACTGTTATTCTTTCCCGTTCCAGCAGTAGGTGCAGAGCTTGTCCTCGGGGAGGCCTACAGCCTTCACCGTGCCCTCCAGTGACTGGAACTCCAGACTGGTCAGGCGCAGACGGGAGCATATCTCGCGGCGGAGGTACTGACCTCGCATGGTGCTGCGGTCTGCGTACTCGTGCAGATAGGCACTGCCCTCCTCGCCCTCGCGCTCGAATATTATCTTGCGGGCGATCAGATCCAGCTCCGAGGTGCTGCGTGAGAAGTTCAGGTACTTGCAGCCGTGCATGATCGGAGGACAGGCGGAGCGCATATGTACTTCCTTGGCGCCGTTCTCGTACAGGAACTCGACGGTCTCGCGCATCTGGGTGCCGCGGACGATACTGTCGTCCACGAAGAGGAGACGCTTGCCCTCGATCAGCTCGTGTACGGGTATCAGCTTCATCTTGGCTACCTGGTTGCGCATCTTCTGGTTCTGGGGCATGAAGGAGCGGGGCCAGGTGGGAGTGTACTTGATGAAGGGACGGGCGAAGGGGATGTGGCTGCCGTTGGCGTAGCCTATGGCGTGGGGCGTG
>JAFYEQ010000245.1 GCA_017544185.1 Oscillospiraceae bacterium | reverse complement strand
GTAGAGTCTCATAGGGCAGCTGTACATGGAGCATCTGCCGTTGCTGTCCAGCTTGTAGTAGTAGGACTGTACCCCGGGAAGCCCCTGCTTGTTCAGATAGCTGTTGATGTTGGCAGTCCTGGGGATGTGTATGTGTGTGAGGTTGGTGCCAACGAATGCGCTGGTGCCGATGTATATGCCCGAACGGTAGAGGGATATGCTCCTCAGATTGTAGTCGCCGTAGAAGCAGTATGCAGGCACGTTGGTGTTCTGGCCTACCGTAGCCATGGTCATGGCCGTGCAGCTCTCGAAGCAGTGCTCACCCATGCTGGTCACCGACGAGGGGATGGTGATACGGGTAAGGGACGAGCAGCTGGCGAATGCGTATGTACCTATCATCTTCACGGTGTTGGGGATGGATACCGACGTAAGGTTCCTTGCACCGCGGAAAGCATAGTTGGGTATGCTGGTGATGCCGTTGCTGATAACGACAGAGCGTATACTGTTGAGGTAGGGATACCAGGGCAGGCTGGTCGCACCGGTCACAGCGTACAGCGCACCCGAGCCGGATATGGTCAGAGTAGAGCCGTTGAGCCTCCATGTAGCACCGCTGCCGCATCTGCCCGAATAGTAGCCGTAGTTGTAGGGAGTGGTGCCTGTGTAGTAGGGGTTGACGTATGTCACGCCGTTGGCGGGTATGTTGCCGGGCATACCGCCGTAGATGTACTGCTCCGCATAGGTCGCACTGCCCATGCCAAGGCTCATGCACGCTGCTGTGAGCAGAGCCGCTGCTTTTCGAAATTTCATACATATCCTCCTTTTGGATGTCAGGGAGCGTCGGTGTCGTTTGCCGATCGTCTGACAAGTCTGTCCGACGCATCCTGCTCATTTCTCTTTTGGTCGGTCGTAGTCCTTACTTCTTATCCTTGTCCTTGTCGGGACTGTCCTTGCCGTAGGTCGGCGGGGTCGCAGGTGCGTCCGACGGAGCACCGGGCTGCCCCTGAGGCGGAGCCGGTGGTTGCGGCGGTACGGACATAGCCTGCATACGTGCCTTTTTCTTCTTCCTATGAGCGCGTATCACGAAGAAGAGTATCACGCCGCCTATGAGCAGATACGGGAAGAGCACGATGATCACATCGAGCAGACCTTCCAGCACGCCGAGGAACGACTTCGCGCTCTCAGCGATAAGCTCGCCCGTGCGCTCGAAGAATGTAGGCGGGTCGGGCTCGGGCTCAGGCTCGGTGACTACCTCGGTGTACTCATGCACCTCGGTGACGGTCACGTTCACCGTGGAGTAGCGCACATCGCTGTCCATATTGGAAAGACGGCTGCGCATGGTGTTGAGTTGGGACTGCACGTTGGTCACGCGGTCCTCCACCGTGATCATCTCTTCGATGGTATCCGCAGAGTTCATCATCTCCAGCAGTCTGTCCAGCTCGGACTCCAGTGCCTTGATCTGCGCCTCGGTGTCGGCGTACTGACGGGAGATGTTCTCCGCGTTGGTGCTCTCGTACATCTTCTGGCCGTACTTGCCGATCTTGTCCACGAAGCCCGTGAAGTTCTCCGACGGGATCCTGGCCTTTACGGTATACACCCTGTTGACAACGAAGGCCTTGTCATAGTACCAGCGCTTGTTGTCGTTCTGCTCGGAGGATGTCTCCACGAAGCCGCCCATGCTCTCTATGTCCGCCTTGATGGCTGCCACCGTATCATCGTACTGCAGCGTCTCCAGCTGTACGGTGCCGGTGTAGATCATCTTAGCGGCGGTGGTCAGCTGCGTCTGGGACGCATCGGACACGTTCGTCTTGGGGCTCTCCGTGTCCTTGTAGTGATCTCCCCCGTCTTCGTCATAGTCGCCATAGTCGCCGGCATCGGCCTCGTCCGAAGCCATAGCCGCCATGGTCTCGTAGTTGGCCTCTGCAGCGTAGTTCTCGTATGCATCTGCTTGCTTGGCAGAAGAGTAGCTGGCACTATCGGATGATCCGCAGGCCGTCAGCAGCATCAGCGCCGCCACTGCGGCCAATGTCCTCTTTTTCATCATATCCCTTCTTTCTTATGTCTCGAACGTTCCACCCGGACCGTTCTATATATAATACAATTGGGGATGCTGTTATTTTTCACCGTTATAACGATCATGGATATCGTTTTTCATCGTCATTACGATCGGGGTCGCTGATATTTTTCATATTCGGGGAAAAGCCCCGACGTTATTTGTAGTTTTTAAGATCCGGCAGCTCATCAAGGGTGAGCACCCGGTCGTGGCAGTATGCCTTTTCCAGCAGCTCATAGGTGGTGTATTCATCGTTCACCACCACGCCCAGCTTCATGGTGAAGGGATCCGACCATGTGCCCCAGAAGAGCCAGCGTGCGTTGTCGCGCATCACCTTGTCGGGGTCCATGACACAGCCGTTCTCGGTGAGCGCGATGAGCTTCGTGGTATCGCCGTAATTGACCGCCATATCGGCGAACCTGCCCGCCTGAGAGGAGTCCACGCGCTTGCCTGCGTATATGTCCCAGCCCACTATATCCACGGTCTCATCCCCGGGGTACCAGTCGGGCGACTGCCCGTTCCACACCCATATGAGGTTGGTCAGACCGTGCTCGTTGGTCATCTTGTCGTACATCACGTTCCAGAGCTTCTTATAGGTCTCGGGCTGACAGTCGCCCCACCAGAACCAGCCGCCCGACGCCTCGTGGAGCGGCCTCCACAGTACGGGCACGCCCGCATCGCGGAGCCTTGCCAGCTCATCCGACATATTGTCGATGTCGTCCATCAGCAGCTGATAGCACTCCTCGTCCTGTCCGTTCATCACGGCATCAAGGTCTATGTCGGACGAGTCCGCATAGAAGGAGGAATACCAGGGCTGACCGCTCTTGACGTACTTGTCGGGAGAGGTCCAGTGCCAGCAGAGCTGCACTATGCCGCCTGCGTTGTTGTACCAGTCGTAGGCGTATTCCACCGACTTGGAGCCGCTGCCATGCCCCTGTGAGCACAGGGAATAACCTGACATATCCAGCCCCAGTACGGCGAACTCCTTGCCGGTCTTGGCCTTTATCTTCGTGAACTCCGAGGACTCCCGTCCCTTTTCGGCGTACTGACCAGCCAGGCTGTACTTGCCGTATATGTCTGACAGGAACTTGTACAGTGCCCGGGTATGCTCATCGGCATTCGCGTTGGACAGATCCTGCTTTACCTTGTAGGTGTCTGCGGTGATGGGATGCTCGGGCGCCCTCAGCTCCACGCAGTCTATCTCTATATACCCCCAGTAGGGCTCCAGCGATATGGTATGCTCGCCCTTGGTGAGGTATATGTCATACAATACGGATCCCTCGAACTCGGGCGACATGCCCGTAGTGAGTATGGTACCCACCTGCTCGCCGTCTACCAGTACATAGTTCTCGCGGCCCTCGCTGGCCGCTCCCGTGAGCACATTTATATCATATGCTCCGTCGTAGCCGACCGTTACGGGGATATCCAGGCGGTCGCCCTCCACATTGAGGCCGGATACATAGGCACCGCCCGACGCCTCCTCGCGCTCCGAGACATATACGTTCCCGGAGACCGTGCCGCTCTCCGCCTCGAAGATCTCCGAATACCCTTCGGGTACGTCCGACGGCGTCAGCGGGTAGTCGGACAGATCCACCGTCGCGAACTCCGTGCGTATCTCGCCGAACACGGCCTTGATCCCGCCGTCCTCGGCGGTGTCTGTCTCATCGGGCGCATCCTCGGACGCAGCCACAGTCGTGCTGCTATCGGCAGCGCTGTTATCGGCGGCACTGTCAGTGACAGGAGCCACATCGGCCCCGGCCGTCCCCGCAGGAGCCGTATCGCTGCCCGATGCACATGCCGTGAGCATCACGGCGGCGATGAGAGCTGTCACCTTTTTACGAATATCTCTGTCCATGCATACCTCGTCTTCGCGTCATCGGGTCTGTGTGCCGTAGGGGATAGCTACTGCTGTTTTCTGTTGCAATGCAGCCGCATACCGCAGATGGCTAAAATGATATGGTATCTCATGAAAATAACATGTTACCATACCGATAAGCCCATCCCCATCACTTATAATAAGTCATTGTCAAGATATAGTAGTACATGCTGGGGGATCCCCACAGTCCTCCCCAATTATTATTGGGATCTCCCTTTTCCATTCCTTCTTGATAAGCTTCGCCACGCAATGTAAAACGTCGGTTTCCTATAGGTCCGTCGTATTTTTCATCGTCCAGTTCAAAGCCCCAATAACATGAATAAGAGCTGAAATGTAACTCAGACGATTTTTTTTCATATTTTTTTGCTTTGAGCCAGATATCGTCCTGGATCTTAAAGAATATTTCTTTATTTTCTTCCGTAAAATAATATGTTACAGTAACTAGATCACAATCTTCAAATTTATCTACATTGTTGATATACCTCTTTGTTATGTCATATTTACCGTAATCTATAAACTCTTTATTCGCATATTTTTCCGGCTCGACCATCAAAGAACAAAGCGTTTTATTTATCTTTCCTTCAAGAGCTTTTCTTATCACATATCGACTCAGCGTTTTTACCTTGAATTGCTTTTTGTCTCCGATAATGCCTGTTTTATCTACGGCAGCGATCCTGAAGAAATAGGTCGTATCCGGGAACAGATCTTTCACAGTAATACTATTTGATCCGTCTAAGCCAACTTTATTAGCTTTGCCCCAGACCTGTGCTATAGGGTCGTAGATCCATAGCCTATAACCGGCCGCCCCGGGCACACCATCCCACGAGATAGTTACTCTGTCGGTCTGGGAGACCACTTTGACATTTGTTGGTGCGGAGAGCTTTTCCGTTGCCGCTGATACATAGTTGAACGGTGAACCGACAACATATGTCCCCGATAATACCATTATCAGGATAAGGATAACGATACCGTATGTTCTTTTCATGACAGATACCTCCATTCTCGTCAAACAGTATGATCTCGGCAAACGCCGAACCATCTATGAACAAATCCAAGCGCTGGGGGCAAAGGCTTCCACAGGATGCGATCTCACCCTACGATAGCCGCATAAGATGCAGGGATCGTAGCATCTCAACTCTAAACTCTCATATCTCAACTCTGTATACGGCCTTGCCGTCTACCATAGTCATGAGTATGTTCGTGTCCATATCAAGTATGTCGCCGTCGATCATGATCAGATCCGCATCCTTGCCGACCTCCACAGATCCCACCCTGTCGGAGATGTCCCCCAGACGGGCGGCATTGATGGTGATGGCCTCCACTGCGGCATCATGGGGGAGCCCATGCTTGACGCAGAGGGCCGCGGAGGTGGTGAGCATATCTATCATCACCTCGGGATGGTCGGTGCATATAGCTATGGATACGCCGCTCTCGTAGAGCCGCGCAGCATTGGCGTAGGATGCGTGAGCCAGCTCGGGCTTGCCCCTGTCGCAGAGTATGGGGCCTACTACAGCCTCGGCCTTCCGCTCAGCCAGCACGTCGGCGATCAGATGTCCCTCGGTGCAGTGTATCAGCAGCGGACGCAGGCTGAACTCATCGCATATGCGCAGAGCCGTGAGTATATCGTCTGCCCGATGGCAGTGTATATGCGCTCGTATGTCCCCGCAGAGCAGCGGGATCAGAGCCTCGTACTTCAGGTCGAAGTCGGGCAGATCGGAGGTGTCCTCCGCCTGAGCCTTGCGCTCGGCATACTGCCTCGCCTTGAATAGAGTATCGCGTATCAGGGCGGCTATCGCCATGCGGGTCTGGGGCTCCTCGTCGCGATCCGCGTAGGACTTGGGGTTCTCGCCCAGAGCGAACTTGACCGCCGCAGTGCGTATCAGCGCTTCGTCGGGGGTGCGCCCCGCCGTCTTGAACGCGGCCATAGTGCCGCCGATGGCGTTGAGGGAGCCCGCTCCCGCGATCACAGAGGTCACTCCGGCACGTCTGGCGTCCCCGAAGTAGCCGTCGTATATGTTTATGCCGTCGATAGCGCGGAGATGGGGCGTGACAGGGTCGCTGCCCTCGTTCAAGTCGTCGCTCTCGCGTCCGCCTCCGTCGCCTATGAAGCCCATATGAGTATGTATGTCTATGAGCCCGGGCATCACAGTGTGCCCGTGAGCGTCTATGTCCCCGGGTGCGGCCTCGGGGGGCATACCTTCGCCAAGGCCGGCGATCTTAGCCCCGTCGATCTCTATATACCCGTCGAAAGGGTCGGCGGTGACAGGCACCACATGCGCATTATATATGTACATAGGAACTCCTTACATACAGACCGTCAGGTCATATGCCGCACTCGTCGTAGTCCTTCCAGCGGGCGTTATAGTTGTAATCGGATACCATACGGTATACTATATAGCTGGCGGATGCGAGGAAGGCAAAGAGAGCCAGGAATATAGGCAGTCCTTCACGGAGCATAGCTCTCGGGTCGTACTGGAGATGGTTCTTCTTGTCGTTCATGGTAATGCCTCCGTATCTTTATCATCTTTATCGGGCTCCGGCCCTGTTTCGTCGCTCCTGTTGTTCAAAGCGCAGCTTTCAAGAAAGCAGCGGCAAGCGTGAGCTCGCCGTCATCCATCGGGGGATCTTATCCCCCGATGGATGACAAGATGGGACCCGCCGCCTAAGAGGCGGGGAACATCGCTGTATTGATTATACCATATATATGCGGATAAATCAAGGGGGATCACGATCTTTTCATCAAAAATAGTGTTGTATCGGTAAACGGAGAACAGTGTCCGGACAGGTCCTGCAGGTGCAGAAAAAGCCCGGTCCTCCCATAAATATACGAATAAAACTGCGTTATGGACCATGCCGCTCAAAACTTTGGCTATATGGATAAAAATTCTTAACACACCCGAGGGTCCTTTAGTTATATTTACCGCAATTATAACGGGAATGTTAACATCTCGGCGTTACGATGTGTATATATGACTGATTTTAGATCATACAGATAGTATTATCTATGATTTTCGGGGGCCTCTCGGGCACAAAAAACCGATTTGTAAAAATTACCCAAAAAAAATCGGTAAAAAGGGGCTAACGCCACCTCAAAAGGTACCTTGAGCGTCATTATCACCCATAACGCGAAAAAAATTTGTCAGATCTTCACAAAATACAGACTGCGCTCTTTGATTGACAGAACGAAAAAATTACGGTATAATTACGAAAACAGAGAAACTCGTAACTAATTTGTAATCATTACAAACGATCAAACGAGTATGTGATGTCGTTCTGCAGGCATCATAGAGAGAAAGATATAACGAATAGTAAATATTCGATAGGAGAATCTATAATGAACAAACAGGTCTTGGTCAGAGCCGTGGCCGCTGCCGCTGCTTTGGCGATCATCACCGCAGTTTCCTCTAACGTGAACTCCCCTTCTGCTCAGAGCGTATCCGCAGAGCAGACTGAACAGACTGAGATAGTATTCGCAGCTCCCTCATTCGATCCCGAGTCCTCTTTCAGAGATGAACAGGCTCACATAGCAGAGGAGGAAGCCGACAAGGGCCGCAAGGCCAAGAACGCCGCAGTCGAGAACGCTGCCAAGGACAAGGCCGCTCAGCGCAAGATAGCCGCTGATGATGAGAAGAGGCCCGTGCCCATAGATCCCGAGAAGAAGGCATCCGCCCTCAACGCTGAAGTGGCTGCCGCTCCCTCTCAGATCTCCCGCTTCGAGGTGCCCTCCTGGCTCCACTTCGATGCCAACGGTGTCCCTACCGACTATACCGCAGTACATCACGGAAGAGCATGTGCATATACCGCAGGCCCCTCCGCTCTCATGTCCACAGGCAAGACCGTATTCCAGGGATATGTGGCAGTAGACCCCAACATCATCCCCTACGGCAGCCAGCTCTATATAGTAGCCGATGACGGTCAGGTATACGGCTACGCCATCGCAGCAGACACCGGGTATTCCGTGAAGGTACACGATATACTCGTAGACTTGTTCATGAGCGAATACAACGACTGCATACAGTGGGGCAACAAGAACGTATCCATATACGTCCTCAATGCTCCCGTTGAATAATGAATGATACGATCCGCATAGACACACTCATCCCCCGATGTACAGCATCGGGGGATGCGGTCTTTATAAGACAAGTCAGGATCCAGGAGTCAGGAGTTGCGGGAGAGTTGAGAGCTGCGACAGCGTTGAAAGTGGAGAGTTGAGAGTTGAGATAATGGGGACGGTCTATTTATGGGTGGGGGATCATCCCGTAGGGGCGGACCTACGTGTCCGCCCTGATCACAAATAAACGTTACCGAGCCGCAAATAAAAGGTCCCATATGCAAAGATCAACGAGATGGCCGGTCGGCTGTTCCTTCCATCGGAACAGCCGACATGGCACCGCCGGCCCGAGCCACAGATGAAAGGCCTCACAAGCAAACATCAACAAAATGGGTGCAGGCTCAGCCTGGCCAAATTTTGGTAACCTATTGCATTTTGAGGAGAGGTGTGGTATAATATATCGTGAT
>JAFYEQ010000244.1 GCA_017544185.1 Oscillospiraceae bacterium | reverse complement strand
TCCGGCAAGGACCCCACGAAGGTGGACAGATCCGCAGCATATGCTGCCCGCTGGGTCGCTAAGAACATCGTAGCGGCAGGCCTTGCAGACAAGTGCGAGGTGCAGCTGGCCTACGCCATCGGCGTGGCTGAGCCCGTGTCCATCATGGTGGACACCTTCGGCACAGGCACCGTCCCCGACGATAAGCTGTCGGCTGCGGTAAAGAAGGTATTCGACCTTCGTCCCGGCGCTATAATACGCGACCTGGACCTGAGGCGCCCCCAGTATCGTCCTCTGGCAGCCTATGGCCATATGGGACGCGAGGATCTGGGCGTGGCATGGGAGAAGACCGACCGCACAGAGCAGCTCAAGGCAGCTGTAGCAGAATGATACTGTCCCTGATCTGAGCCATTGATAGATGTGGGACCTTGGGGAAAGCTGACCCCATTTGGGATGTGGCAATAGCCACACATTCCCCGGCGACTGCGTCAGCAGTCGCGTCCCTTGCCCCTTGTCCCTTGCCCCTTGTCCCTTGCCCCTCGTCCCTTGCCCCTCGTCCCTTGTCTCTTAACTGCGAAGCGATCAGAAGCGGAACAGTAAGCTATAAGGGTATACAGTATACAGATACCGCCCAAAGCTCGAAATGAGCCTTGGGCGGTTTTCATCATTATTATAAGTACGGTCAGCCGCCGAGACGGAGCATCTCGTCGATGCACTTTCTTGCCTTCTCCATGATCTCATCGGAGAGGACGATCTCCTCGCCGTCGGTGCCCTCCAAGCATCTGAGTATAGACAGGAGGGTGTTGAGCTTCATGTTGGGGCATATGGTCTCCTTCGACAGCGGGTAGAAGCGCTTGTCGGGGTGAGCCAGCGAGAGATGCTGCATTATAGCGTTCTCGGTGCCCACGATGAATTCCCTTGCATCGCTCTCCTCGGCGAACTTCATGATGCCCGTGGTGCTGCCCACATAGTCCGCCTCAGCGCATACGTCGGGACGACACTCGGGATGGACGAGGAGCAGCGCATCGGGATGCGCCATCTTCGCAGCCAGCACGTCGGACTTGGTGAGCCTCCTGTGTATGGGACATCCGCCGCTTATGAAGCTGAACTCCTTCTCGGGTATCTTCTTGGACACATAGTCGCCCAGGTTGCAGTCGGGTATGAAGAGTATGCGGTCGTTGTTTATGCGCTCTATGATCTGCACCGCAGACGACGAGGTGACGCATACATCGCACAGGGTCTTCAGCTCTGCGGTGGTATTGATATAGCATACCACGGTATGATCGGGATAGCGCTCACGCAGACGCTCCAGCGAGCCCAGATCCAGCTGCTCTGCCATGGGACAGCCCGCATCGGGTTCGGGGAGGTATACCCTCTTCTCGGGAGAGAGTATCTTGCAGGTCTCCGCCATGAAGCGCACGCCCACCATCATGATGTTCTCGTGTCCGCTCTTTGCAGCCTGCTTTGCCAGACCGAATGAGTCCCCCGTGAAGTCTGCGATCTCAAGTATATCGGGAGTGGTATAGCTGTGTGCGAGTATGCACACGTCCTTTTCTTTTTTGAGCGTGAGTATACGCTGCTGTATGTCGCTGAGCATCAGTCTTCCTCCATGGCGTGAGCTGCCTTTATCATGATGGCACACTCAAGACGCTTCTTCTCGATCTCGCAGGAGATCTTGTGGGACTTGGATATATCGCCCATATACTCATAGTTGTTGGCATTGCAGCCGCCGGAGCAATAGAACCTTGCCCAGCACTGCTTGCAGTCGGGCTTGTTGTAGATATGGGTCCCGGCGAAGGTCTTCTTGATGTCGTTGTCGAACTCGCCTGTGAGGATGTTGCCCATGTGGTACTCATCCTTGCCCACGAACTGATGGCAGGGATAGATATCGCCGTCGGGAGTGATGGCCACATAGTCGTTGCCGCAGCCGCAGCCGCGGAGACGCTTGATGGCACAGGGGCCCTGATCCAGATCTATCATGAAGTGGAAGAAGTTGAAGTGCTTGCCCTGCTTGTCGTTCTCCAGGATCCTCTCTGTGAGCCGTTCGTACTCGGCGAACACCTTGGGGAGATCCTTCTCCGTGATGGCATAGGGAGCCTCACGGTCGCCTACGACAGGCTCCACGGAGATCTGGTCGAAGCCTATCTCATGCAGATGGAACACATCGTCGGAGAAGTCCAGGTTATACTTGGTGAACGTGCCGCGCACGTAGTAGTCCTTATAGCCGCGGCGCTCTGCCAGCTCCTTGAAGAGGGGCACGATCTTATCGTAGGTGCTCTTCCCGTCGAGACGGTGGCGCATACGGTCGGTGACCTCCTTGCGTCCGTCGATGGACATGACGACGTTGGACATCTCCTTGTTGATGAAGTCCATCTTCTCGTCGTCTAAGAGCACGCCGTTGGTGGTGACAGTGAAGCGGAACTTCTTGCCATATTCTGCCTCACGGGATCTGCCGTACTCCACCAGCTGCTTTACTACCTTCCAGTTGATGAGTGGCTCGCCGCCGAAGAAGTCTACCTCCAGATGGTCGCGGTCGCCGCTGTTCTCCAGAAGATAGTCCAGCGCCTTCTTGCCCACCTCGTAGGACATGACCTTGCGGCCCAGCTTATAGTCGCCTGTACCCGCGAAGCAGTAATCGCAGCGCAGATTGCAGTCCATAGCCACCAGCAGGCACATAGCCTTGACGGGAGCGGCCACGGACAGGGCAGCGTATCTCTCGTAGGTATCGGGGGAGAACAGTATCTTCTGCTCGTACAGCTCCACTATCTCCTTATAACAGGAGATGATGCTGTCCCTGTCGTAGAAGCGCATCAGCTTCTCCACCACATTGGCGGGACATTCCTGCTCAAAAGGCGGTTCTACGTTGTCCAGAAGATCGTAGGTGAGCTCGTCCACTACGTGGACGCCGCCGCTGTTCACATCGAGCACTATATTGTATCCGCCCAGCTTATACTTATGTATCATCATATCACCTATGCTCAGCAGTATCGGTCTTATACTATGCCTGATCCTGTCCGATCCCATATGTTGCATTCTACAGGGACAAGGGGCCGGAAACGTTCAAACGTTCAAACTTCCCGTTCGTAGGGGCTGACACCATGCCCCCGCATCTATCCATGGTCCAGATCAGGAATAGTCTCTTTCGTACCGGACACCTCACAGCTCCATCGCCGTACGGCATCCCCATAAAAAACTACAAAGCACCGAACGGACCGTACTGCCGCTCAGTGCTTTGTGGTGTCCCTCATTCCTTATCGGTCTTCTCGAGGGATTCGCACTTCTGATTTGCAACAGTGCATGATGTCTTGCATGCTGACTGACATGACGCTGTGCATCTGCCGCAGCCGCCCTTTGCTGCGGTCTGCTTGAGATCAGCCTTGTTGATGGTCTTGATGTGAGTCACCTTAAAAGCCCTCCTCAAATAATATTATCATGATTTTATCACATTCTGCGGACGATTTCAAGACCGTTGTGAAATTTTGGAGAAATATACAAGATCGGTGCTGTATATTTGCCGCCCATTGGCATCTGACAAATTTGCGCATACAACATACGATATTTGTTAAAAATAAAGATCCATATAGGCAACACAGTAAACTGCAGACAGCGATCCGATCAGTCTTCCTCCGTCACCCATGACTTCTCGGACGGTCCGGACGATCCGGGATGGCCGAAGGACAGCTCCGTATCCGCAGACGATGCAGGCAGGTAAGCGAGCCCTGTGGTCCCCTCGGGCACTGTAGTAACGGTCGTCTCCGTCGGCATAATGGTAGTGACCATGGTCTCCGTCGGCGTGGTAGTCACAGTAGTAGTCTCCGCAGGCGTGGTGGTCGTGACTGTGGTGGTCTCTGTCGGCGTGGTAGTCGTAACAGTGGTAGTCACCGTAGCGGGCACCGTCGTCACCGTAGTCTCGGCAGGCCTCGTGACAGCCGTGACGCCTCCGTCCTCGGTGCAGGACACTATCTCACTGAGCACCATGCGGTAGGCGGTACCGTTCAGGTGGAGCCCGTCTCCCCCGTCATAGGCAGAGCCCAGGAAACCCTCGCTGTCGGCAAGGCTGTCGTATATGCTTATCACGTCCACAGTGCTGCCCGCGAACATATCCGCAGCAGCCGCGTTGTATGCCGCCACTCTGTCTATGCCGCTGCGTCCTCCGCCGCTCCACTTATGCCAGTTGGATATGGGAGATATGGAGACCACATGGAGCCTGCTGTTCGGAGACACCTGACGGAGCCTGTCGGTGATGTCCTTCAGGTTCTGGGCGTATACGTCCGCCGTCACCATGAACAGGTCGTTCATGCCCATCCATACGTATATATCGGCAGGCTGATACAGCTGTGCGATGCTGTAGCAGTCCAGCTCCAGTGAGGATCCGCTCATATACGGGAAGGTATACTTGTTCAGGCTCCAGGTGCCCACATTGCCCCTTGCCGCTACGTTCTCCACGGGGAGCAGCCCGCTGTACACCTTGAGGCCGCTGCATATGGAGTCGCCCACGAACAGGCTGTCCTTGTAACGGTCGGCGAAGTTTATGTCGAGTATCTCATGCTTTGCGGCAGATCTGGCGTGCTCATAGGTCACCGCAGGGGCGTTATCTGCCGCCGCCTTGGGAGCCGCAGTCGCTGCGGTAGTGACTGTCGCCGCTGTCACAGTCGTCTGCTCGGGCACCGCCGTCTCCGACACCTCTGCGGTCGTCTCCGATGCCGATGTATCTTCGCCCTCTGTGAGGATCTCGGTGAGATCCTCCTCCGGCTGCCCATAGGACTCTGCCGCTATCTTGATCTGTGCCGACCCGGTATATGACACCGGAGCCTCTGAGCTCTCGGTCGCCGACGTGACCGGCGTGGTCGTGATCGTCGTTGCCGATGTGGTGATCTCGGAGACAGTCGTCTCTACAACGGCAGTCTCCGCAGCAGATGACGCATCCGTCACCTCTGCCCTCATATCGGCAGTACCGTCTGCCGCCGCACAGCCTGTCATGACTGCGGCGGCACACAGCGCCGCCGCAAGGGATATATCAGTTTTTCTCATCGAACATAGCTCCCGATAATGGCGGCAGGACGATGCCCTTGGTACTGTCCTCTCCGCGCTGCTCCGGATCTGTCGCCAGCAGCAGTGTCAGCTTCCCTGCCTCGAAGGTCACCGTCTGCTCCCTGTCGGAGAAGTTCAGGAGCACTACAGTGCTCTCGTCTCCCGAGGTACGGCGATAGGCGAACACCGCCCCCGCACCGGAGGCCGCCTCGCCGCTGCCTTCGCATACCGGATCGCACCACTCGAAACGTCTGGCATCGTATTCCTCGCAGTAGAGCGACCTGCGGTCACGGTACAGACCGCACAGATCCGTCATATACCCATCCAGCGTGCGGTGGGTCTCATACTCCATCAGGCTCCAGTCCTGCTCACGGTGTACGTCCCACTCGCGGAACTGTCCGAACTCGGACCCCATGAACAGCAGCTTCTTGCCGGGATGGGTATACATGTACATATACAGGGTCTTCACCTGTCTGAACTTGTCGTCGTACCCGCCCCACATCTTGTCGATGATGGTCTTCTTGCCGTGTACGTTCTCATCGTGGGACAGGGGGAGAAGATACAGCTCGTTGGAGAAATAGTACATGCTGAACGTGATCTTCGCCCGCTCCCTCTCACGCTCCGAGGGCGGGAGAGCCATATAGTCCAGAGTATCATGCATCCAGCCCAGATCCCACTTGTAGTCGAAGCCCAGTCCGCCGAACTCCGTAGGCGCCGTGATCTTCGGCATATCCGTGGAGTCCTCCGCTATGAGCATAGCCGTGGGATGACGGCGGTGCAACCCCTCATCCATACGGCGCAGGAAATCCACCGTAGATGAGTTCACGCCTCTGGCGGGATCACCCTGCCAGTATATGGCGCGGCTTATGGCGTCCATGCGCAGCCCGTCGAAGTGATAGAGCGACAGCCACATATCCGCCGCCGACTGTATGAAGCAGCACACCTCCCGCCGTGAGTGTATGAAGTTATACGTGCCCCATTCGCTGACGCCCACATCCTGAGAGGGGTACTCGTACAATGCAGAGCCGTCATACTTCTCCAGCGCATAGGGGTCGCAGGCAAAGTGTACGGGTATGAAGTCCATGATGCAGCCGATGCCTGCGTTATGACAGCGATCCACCAGCTCCATCAGCTGCAGAGGCGTGCCGTAGCGAGCCGTAGGCGCGAAGAAGCCCGTGTTCTGATATCCCCAGGACTCATCGGCGGGATGCTCCGCCAGGGGCATGAACTCGATATGGGTGTACCCGTGGGACTTGACGTACTCGATGAGCTCATCGGCTATGTCCGTGTAGGTATACCACCCGTTCACGCGGTCCGAGCCGCACTTCCACGAGCCCATATGCAGCTCATATATGTTCATCGGGGAGTCGTAGTTCTTGGATCTGTCCCTCATCCACTTGTGATCCGTGAAGCGATAGGCCATAAGGTCCGTCACTATGGAAGCACAAGCCGGGCGCAGCTCCATCGCAAAGGCATACGGATCCGTATGCTCTGCCCTTCCCGCACCCGAGTATATCACGTATTTATACATATGCCCCACATGGGCATCCGCGGAGTAGTAGGTATACAGCTGCCCTGAGCGCTGCATCTCTACCTCCTGCCAGCCCGTCCAGTCTCCCATGATGTTCACGCGGTAGGCTGAGGGCGCGTATGTGCGGAACACAGTTCCGTTGAAATCGGTATGGGCGCCGAAAAATTCATATGCATCGAACACTTCGCCCATATAGAATGAGTGCAGATCCATTTCTTTCTCCTGATCTTAAACTTATGTTATCAGCTCGTGATGCGCTCATGCGGTCACGCATCGCCGAACAGTGAGCAGTCTCTACATACCCACGTATTCTATATACCCATCCGTGCGGTCGACGATCACAGCATCGGTGCGGATATGGTTCGAATAATAGTTGGAATATATGATATAGACTGCCGTATCATGCCCGGAGGCATCCATCATGCGTTCGGACAGGTGTACATAGATGTGCTTGTCGTACCATCTGTCCCACGATCTTTCATCATCTGCGGTATCGTTTGCCCACGGCATACGATCTTCGGGTATGGTGCCCGTCAGGTATCCATCAAGGGTAAAGCACACCTGAGCCCTCTCTGCGGCGTCCTTTTCCAAGTGCGCCAGACGCTCAGCCGAGCATTCTATCCCCGCATACACCCATCCGCTGCCTTGCATGACCGAGGGCATATACTGCATATCCGTGAGCCTGAGCCCTTCCTTGAGGTCGGGGAAATGCCCCACACTGTAGCCGCTCGCTTCGGCGTATCTGAGCTTGCTGCCATAGAGCCCGATCCTGCCGTAGGGAGAGGACATGCCTATGCCTATGTAGGCGCATACGAGCAGCGCTATGGTCCGCGAAGCTATGAGCCCCTTGTGCGAAGGAGCACCACGCCTTATGATGTCCAGTGCCCCGAAGGCTATACATGCCGCCGCCAGCAGTATATTGATATACGTCCCCAGCAGCAGGAACTTCACGACATTCGCAACTCCCGCCATGATGAACAGTATCCCCGTGACAGTGCGTATACCGATCTTTCCCATCATACCTCCGTCACATCATCTGGCTCGGACGCGCCGAAGTCGGGCGTGTATATATCCGTCGCCGAGGAACGCTCCTGCATATACCCGTCGAAGCCTATCTCCACAGCCGTGTCGTACACCTTCCGGTACTCATAGGTAGAGACCCGCCTGTCCAGCCCGTGATGCTCCGCCGCCTTGTAGAACGGCGTGTACTGGCTCATGAGGGACAGCAGGATATCATCCTTGTATGGAGCCAGCGCTCTCAGCACCGCCTCCGAATCCCGCCTGTGAGACGGGAGCACCATATGTCTCACGATCACGCCGCTCTGCATGATGCCCCGATCATCCGTGACAGGTCTGCCCACCTGATGTATCATGGCCTCCAGCGCGGCTATGGCACGGTCAAAGTAGTCCCCCGCTCCCGACAGCTCAGCCGACAGCTCCGGTGAGAAGT
>JAFYEQ010000243.1 GCA_017544185.1 Oscillospiraceae bacterium | reverse complement strand
TGCCACAGGCTCCCTGACGAAGTTCAATAATGAGCTGTTGGCAGGCAACGTGCCCGATATACTCATCATAGAAGAGGGCATGCCCTATGACAGCTATGTCAACAAGGGGCTCTTCACCGACCTCTACGGCATCATGGATCAGAGCGGCGGCGTAAAGCGCGGCGATATCCTCCCCAATGTGCTCACTGCCATGGAGGACGACGGCAAGCTCATGTTCATGTGCACTGCCTTCAATATACTCACATGCGGTGCAGATCCCGCATTCGTAGACGGCGACGGATATCTCAAGATGTCCACTGTACAGGCTCAGTCCGATAAGACCGTAGCCGATGGTATGGACAGAGAGACCTTCCTGATGTACGGCGTATACTTCTCCAACTTCTTCGATCTCAAGAACAAGAAGTGTGATTTCGACAATCCTGCGTTCAAGGCTCTCCTTGAAGAGTCCAAGAAGCACCCGCAGATGGGCAGCGAGCCCGACTGGATGGATGATCCCGAGGCCAACAACGACCGTGAACAGGCATTCATGAACGGCAAGGAGATGCTGTACTTTATCAATAAGGGCGATTTCGACCTGTACTATGACAAGGCGCATCTGGGCAAGTCCTTTACATACACTAACTTCCCCTCCGATGCTCCCACTGCCAAGTCTCTGATAGCCCCCACCACGCTCTTCGCGATATCCGAGAAGTCCAACAAGAAGACTGCGGCCTGGGAGTTCATGTCCACCGTGCTGAAGGGCATGATCGAGGTAGAGCCCTACTCCTACTGGGACGAGAACAATGTAAAGCACAATGTGGAGGGCGACAACAGATACAATGCCTGGAACGGCTTCCCCGTGCTGACGGCTGACTTCGATATGCTGAAGTCTCATGCAGGCGATGCTTATCACTACTACGATGAGACAGGCAAGGCCATATACGAGGACAAGACCATATGGCTCGGCGAGTCCGAGGTAAAGATGGATCTTCTCAACGAGCAGGAGATAAACGACTGGGCGAATATGGTCACCGGTACTACCACCACCGTACCTTCGGTATCTGAGATATACGAGACCATCATCAAGGACGAGGTACAGAACTACTGGGCAGGCACGTCCTCCGTAGATCAGGCTGCCTCTATGATACAGTCAAGAGTATCGCTCTACATAAGCGAGCATTATTGATAACAGGAGAAAGGAACATAAACATGACTTGTAAAAAAGCACTTGCGCTGGCCGCTTCCGTGGCTATGCTCACATCGGTGTTCGGCGGCTGCCAGAGCAAGACGGACGGCAATACCGGCACCAGCAGCGTTGTGACCGATCAGGCTACCATGAGCAAAGAGCTGGCGTATACCGTATCGATGGTGAATGCTCCCACAGGCTACACCGTCAGCAGCCTTACATACAACAAGGGCGATTACTATGCAGCTTGCAGCTCCGAGGGCGAGACCGAGAGAAAGGTCAGCGTCATAGTATTCGGCTCCGACTCCCAGCTCAAGAAGGAGATCGTGGTGAGCCAGGGAGATCCGGAGAGCTCCGGCGGTATCTCCGGCAGCCCCATGGTAGACGATGCAGGCAATGTTACCGTGCTCTACACCGAGCAGGTGATCGATGATGCAGGACAGCCTGGCTTTTCCGCTTCCATCGTGACCTACGATGCCAACGGGCAGCAGACGAATGCTGTGGATATCTCCGATGTTATCGGCGAGTCTG
>JAFYEQ010000027.1 GCA_017544185.1 Oscillospiraceae bacterium | reverse complement strand
TCGAAGAAGTTGGTGGCGATGAAGTCGCCCACACCCCCGTGTATCTTGAAGCCGTTGCCCTTCAGCACCTCGCCCAGAGGCTCATGCATGAACATGATCAGCAGGGGGAGCACTATCAGGCACAGTACATATACCGTACCGCCTGCGTTTATCCCTACCATGCCGCCCACCAGCATCAGGAGCAGGGCCGCATAGAACACGAGTCCCGCCAGTCCGTTGTTGGTGAACAGCGCCCGCGTCCAGTCTCGCTGCTTTATGCCCTGTATCATATTCACTATGATGGATATGATGATGAGCACGACGCCGATACCGATAGCGGCATACAGCACGGTATTTATGTTCTCTATGGTCTTGAAGGGGAGGAAACCTATCCCCATGGCCTCATATACCGGATCTAGCAGCTCCTCCATGCCGAACACGCTGCCGTAGAGCGCTCCGAATATCATAGATGACGCTCCGAGGCGCTTCATTATCCGTCCCAGTGGCTTTCCGTTGCGCTTATGCAGCAGGAAGCCCACTATCATGAGTATGAAGCCCTGTCCCAGGTCTCCGAACATTATGCCGAAGAGCAAGGTATACGTTATGGCCACGATAGGTGTGGGATCCACATCTGAAGCGGAGGGAAGACCGTAGAGCTCGACGAACATGGAGAAGGGCTGCGCAAAGCGGGACGTCTTGAGCTTGACGGGGGCATCGGTCTCCTCCTTCTTGGAGATCTCCCTTATCTGTACCTCCAGCCCCGCATCCGTGAAGGCCTTGGCGAAGCTGTCCTTGTGTCCGCCGGGTATATATCCCATGATGTAGAACCGTCCCCGTTCCGCAAGGACGTACTCACGCAGCTCGTACAGGTCGTACATGGTCTTGATGCGTGCGTAGCACTCCGAAAGGAAGGACTTGTTCTCCGATGCGAAGGCATCCAGCTTGGAGCGGTGCTCCTCGATCTTGTCGCGGTCGGCGGCTATGTCCCGCTCGAGCTGCGCCTTTGACTCGATGATATTTCCGGACACGAACTCGGGTATATGTATCCTCTCGAAGTAGAGCCCCGAAAGCATCTCGTCCAGCTCCTCGCCCGAGCTCTCGTCATCGGCGGGAGCGAACACGAAGCAGTACTTATACCCCTGATCCTCGCCGAAGGTCAGGAAGCATATGTCCCGGTCCTCGTAGTATGACAGCCTCTCGTAGCTGTCCAGCGGGAAGCGCCCGTACCTCACCTTCAGGTTGGTACACGAGAACACCTCCGAGAAGTCCACGTCAAAGGAGCGCTCATCGCTGCCCGTGAGATGGCTTATCTGCTCGAGAGTAGCGGTATGTACCGCCAGATCGTCCTCCGCGGACCGTACCGTATCCGCAAGGGAAGCCACCTCGTCGCGTATCTTCTCCAGCTTGTCGGACAGGTCGTTGTCCGCTGCGATACGCGATGCCCATTGCTGGGTCTTCACCGCGCTCTCCTCGTCGGGCGGAGCGTCCCAGCTGATACCGCTGAGCGCCGCTGTCTCTGAGAGCAGCTTCATCTGAGCCGTGTACGGGTTCTCCGCCTTAGCGGACTTACTGGTCATGTTCCGCTTGACGGGAGCGTTCTCTATGTGGAAGCAGCCGCTGTCGTTTATCAGCCCGAGTGCTGTGTCCAGCATCTGCTCGTCGCCCGTTATCTCGGCTATGAGCATCTTTTCGACTGATGACACCTTCATCCTCCTCTCACAGGATCAGCAGGGACGCTATCTCCTCTATGGGGAGCTGATAGCGTATGCCCTCTATGATCCTGATGATATTCTTTAGTTCTGTCTCTGCCAGATATATATATGTCAGGAACGCCGCAGGCGGCGACTTGGCCAGTGCGAACGACCGCTTGGCAGCACGGTAGCGCTCTCTCTGCATGGCGCGTTCCGGGGATTCGCGCAGCTCGTCCTCGTCTAGCTTGCGCCCGTAGTAGGTGGTGCGCAGTATATCCAGATACTCATCCGCGTCCTTTGCGTTGTACAGCTCATCGAACTGTCTCTCGGGGATGCGTCGGTATATGGGGATCATACATGCCTTGATGTCCTCGTGGGACGCATTGTAGTACTTGGTCATGCGATACGCATTGATGATATTTATCATATCTATCTGTGCGCATACATAGTCCTGTATGTCCTTGTCGCGGGAGGCAAGCTTTGAGCCCAGCAGTCTCTTGTAGGCGTAGGTCCTGAGCGCCAGCTCGCAGCCACGATAGTCTATCTTCTCGCCCTTCTTCGGACGGTACGCCTTCAGAAGGGGCCCATAGGGCGTCCTTGCCAGCAGAGCAAGCAGGCTGTCGAAATCGCGGACCTTAGCCAGCTCCATCAGGTCAAAGGAGGTGTACCTGTTCATATATATGGGTATCGTGGTGATCTGATCGTCGGTGCCCGCATTGATATGCGTGATGCAGATCAGTATCTCGTCTACCTCTGTTTTGATGACGATATAGTTGTACACATCATCGTCACCTATCATCTCGAAGTCGATGATGCGGTAGTAGTCCTCATAGAAGCCTCTCTGCAGCAGGTTCTCGAGTATACCGCGGTGTATCTTGTCGGTATCCGTGTTCTCGAGGACACGCGCATAGTATGTGCGTCTTTTCAGAAGGTCTGCCACGCTCGTCACGTCGCTGCACGACATGAGCTGACGGTAGTCTTCCTCCTTCAGTTTAGAGCCTACGATCGCATGGAGCTTCGCCACAGTGGCCGTACCGTTGCCGCTGTAAAAATCATGAGCCTTTATGCGCATCACGCCCCCTTCGATAAAGTTAGGACCGAGGAGTTAGGATCCTCATCCCCTGACCCTGACTATTTTGTGTTTATGGTGTCGAGCACGCGGGCGAGTATCTCTGTCTCCCACTTCTCGCGGCCTGCAGAGAATATGGCCGACAGACGCTCCTCGCCCGAGTTCTTGCGCTCCTCAAGGGCACGCAGGCGCTCATCGGCCCTTGCCTGTATCTCATCGCTGCGCTGCTTGAGCTCTTCCTCGGCTCCTGCTACCGCCCGGGAGATCATCTCCTCGCGCTGTGCCTTCGCCTTGGCTACGATCTTGATGCACTTCTCACGCGCTTCCTCTATGACGCGCGTAGCTTCCTTGTCCGCGTCGATGACGCTCTTGAGCTGTCCCATATCATCACCTAATTCTTCAGGCTGTGCAGAGGAGCGGGTATCTGTCCTCCGCGTGAAATGAACTTGGACGGAGACCATGTATTGACGGGCATGACAGGTCCCTTGCCGAAGAGGCCGCCCCAGTCCAGGGTATCGCCCACCTCATGGCCTATAGCGGGTATCACTCTTACAGCGGTGGTCTTGGAGTTGACCATACCTATAGCCGCTTCGTCTGCTATGATACCGGATATCACATCGGCGGAGGTATCCCCGGGTATGACGATCATATCCAGTCCCACGGAGCATACAGCGGTCATGGCTTCGAGCTTCTCTATGCGCAG
>JAFYEQ010000242.1 GCA_017544185.1 Oscillospiraceae bacterium | reverse complement strand
GCCCCGCTGGAAAACGCCGAAGAGTGGAAACACTACGACAAAAACGGCGTCAAGGGCCTCCGGGAGACCAGCACCATGCCGGGTTCCGCCGGCAGCAGCTGGTACTACATGCGCTATATTGATCCGCATAACGACAAGGAATTCGCGGATTACAAACTGCTGGAGCACTGGCTGCCGGTTGACCTGTACATCGGCGGTCCGGAGCACGCGGTAGGCCACCTGATGTACAGCCGGATCTGGAACCGCTACCTGTACGACAAGGGCCTGAGCCCCGTGAAGGAGCCCTTCAAGAAGCTGGTGCACCAGGGCATGATCCTGGGTGAAAACGGCATCAAGATGGGCAAGCGTTTCCCCAAGTACGTGGTCAATCCCAGCGATATCGTGGAAAAGTACGGCGCGGACACCCTCCGGCTGTATGAGATGTTCATGGGACCGCTGGAAGTCTCCAAGCCCTGGAGTCCCCAGGGTGTGGAAGGCGCCCGGAAGTTCCTGAACCGGGTCTGGACCTTCTTCACCAACGAGGAGAACATCACCGCCGAAAGCGACGGCGCCCTGGACCGGGTCTTCCACCAGACCGTGAAAAAGGTCAGCGGAGACTTTGAGTCCCTGGGCTTCAACACCGCCATCAGCCAGATGATGATCTTCGTGAATGCCTGCTACAAGAACGGCACCTGCCCGAAAGCCTACGCGGAAGCCTTTGTGAAGATGCTCAGCTGCATCTGCCCCCACATCGGCGAGGAAATGTGGAGCCTGCTGGGCCACGAAGAGACCATCGCCTACGAACCCTGGCCCGTCTGGGACGAGGAAAATGACAGCGTCACTGGATATGCTCAGAGAGCATCGGGGAGCCCTGTTCATCGTGGATGCCCGCAATGGCTTCGTGGATGTGGAGGATGACGTGCGCTGGGGCTTCGACTACTTCCTGCCCGAGCTCAAAAAGACAGGATGTAAGATATGGGGCTTCATACTGCCCGAGATATCAGACATCGAGGGCGAGATCGACCTGTGGACACGGGAGATAGAGAAGAACTTCCGCGTCATAAGGGCCCTGTCCTATGAGGAGATACTGGACCTGGCCCGACAGTGAGTTATGACAGAAAGGATCGCATCATGGTACCGTATTTCAAGAACGAGAAGATAGCCGACAGGAGCTATATGATATCCAACGCCTTCACACCGTCTACTCCTGCGCTGTGCTACCTGATAACAGGCGACGACTACGCACTGCTCATAGATACCATAATGGGCTGGGGTGATCTTAAGGCCTATTGTGAGAGCATTACCGACAAGCCCATACGCGTGATCAATATCCACGCCCATTTCGACACTTTGGCGGCAACTTCCACTTCGACCAGTGCCTTATGCATCATAAGGATATCCCGTACTTCATGGGGCAGATCGGCTACACCAAGGAGCAGGTCTTCGATATGGCGAAGAAGACCGCTCTGGATGAGTATAAGGACCGGATAGACATAGCCGACTTTGCGGATGTTGGCCCCATGAAGGTATATCCCGTGTATGACGGAGACGTGTTCGACCTGGGCGGGATCACCATCGAGGTCATAGGAGCAGGCGGCCATACTCCGGGTTCGATCGTGCTCCTTGACAGCAGCAACAGGATACTCTATGCAGGCGATGCGTGCAACAGTAATACCCTGCTGGAGTTCGACAACTCTCTTCCCGTCATATCCTATATGGAGAGCCTGCTGCGCCTTAAAAAGCGTCAGTCCGAGTTCGATACCATGTACTGCGGCCACGAGGTGTTCGGCAGCGCTGTCCTCGACGAAGCCATAGAGACAGTTGCGCGGGTGATCGCGGGCACTGATGCCAAGTGCGAGCGCACGGGGCTCATGGGTGGCAAGGTGCTCTACGCAGCAGAGAAGATAAAGGACGGGTACGAGCGCGTCGACGGCAAGCGGTTCAATATGTCCTATGTGCCTGAGAAACTGGCCATGCCCGACGACAAGAGGCCTCCCATCACGTGCGATATCATAGAGCAGATGTGACAGGTATGATACAGACCGCTGATAAGGTGAGAAAAGCGATGAATGTATACGACTTTGACGGCACGATCTATTATCCCAACTGCACCGTGGATCTGGCGCTGTGGATCATGAAGCGTCGTCCGAAGCTCTGGTTTACCTTCCTCCCGAAGGTGGTGGCAGACTTTATCCGATGTGAGAGAGGCAAGCTGCCGCGGTATGTCATGCTGCGCAGGTTCATGTCGATACTTGGCGAGCCGGACGACATCGAAAAGGAGATCGAGCTGTTCTGGGACAAGCACGAGAAGAAGATAGCCAAGTGGTACCTTGCGCAGAAGAGGTCCGACGACCTTATACTCAGCGCATCGCCTGCCTGTGTCATAGGTCCCATCGCAAGACGGCTGGGAGTGGATCATATCGCCACGGAGTACGACCCCGAGACGGGAGTGTTCACAGGTGACCTGATGTACGGCAAGGGCAAGGCCAGGTATATCATAGACAGGGATATGCCCCTGATCGAGAACTTCTACTCCGACGACCTGTCGGATACGCCTATCGCACTGTGTGCAGAGAAGGCGCATCTGGTCACGGACAAGGCACGGAAGGTGGAGGACTGGCCTCATCTGGATGCCGATACCCTGAAGACCGTGCGAAGAAAGATAGATACAGGCTGGAAGGTGCATATAGACAGATGACCTTCGGCCGATGACAGATACGGATGGTGGATATGCAGACAAGAGCGATGACAGAAGGAGAGCCGTGGAAGCATATACTCAGGTTCTCGCTGCCTGTGCTGGCAGGCTCACTTCTCCAGCAGCTTTATAATACAGTGGATACGATCATAGTCGGGAACTTCTCGGGGCAAGATCCCCTGTCGGCAGTAGGTACCACGGGGAGCTTCGCATTTTTGTTCCTGGCCATAGCCATAGGCCTCTCCGCAGGCAACGGCGTGGTAGTGGCACAGCATTTCGGTGCCAAGAACGAGCAGAAGGTCAGGGAGAATGCCTCCACGGGTATGCTGTTCCTTATGACCGTGGGATGTATATGCTCAGTCGTGGGCATCATCAGCGCCCGCCCGGCGTTCACCTATCTTCTCGACGTGGACAAGAGCATACTGGGTCTGACGCTTACATACTTCCGATGGTATTCGGTGGGACTGGTATTCCAGTTCGGGTATAATATATTCTCAGCCATACTTCGTGCGGTGGGGGACAGCGCAGCGACGCTGTACTTCCTGCTCATATCCTCGGTCATGAACATCGGACTGGATCTGCTGTTCGTGGCGGTACTGGGCTGGGGCGTAGCGGGCGCCGCCATAGCTACGGTCATATCCCAGGCCGCATCCTTCACGGCAGCGTATCTGTATATGTACAAGAGATACCCCATGTTCAGGTTCAGGCTCGGTGACTACAAGTGGGACACGGAGCTGATAAAGAAGACCGTGCAGGTAGGTTTCCCCATATCCCTGCAGCTGATCATAGTGTCCTTCGGCTTCACGTTCATACAGCGTGCGGTCAACGGCTTCGGCAAGGTGATGACCGCGTCCTTCACGGTGGGTCAGAGGATAGAGATGTATCTGAACCTCCCCTGCAACGCCTTCCAGACCACCCTTGCCACGTATACGGGGCAGAACATAGGCGCAGGCAAGCCCGAGCGCATAAAGAAGGGCGTGCGGCAGACACTGGTCATATCCCTGCTGATGACGCTATGCATATGCGCAGTGGTGTATACCTTCGCCGACAGGCTGGTGATGCTGTTCAGCCTCAGCGATCAGGCGGCAGAGTACTGTCTGGCCCATCTGAGAGCGGTAGCGATGATAAATATCGTGCTCACAATGTATGTACCGCTGTTCGGCGTGTTCCAGGGGACCAACCACAGCGGCGCCCCTATGATCGTAGCCACCTGCGCTCTTGGTACGAGAGTGCTGGTGACGTATCTGTTCAGGTACAGCCCTATATTCGGATATACGATCATATGGTGGAACGGGATATTCGGCTTTGGCATGGGCTTTATCGTGACATGGAGCTATTATCTCAGCGGCAGATGGCAGCGGGGAGCGTCCCTGTCTGACGATGGACATAAAGGATAAGAAAGAGGTAAACATATGGATCACAAAAAGGCAGCTGCTCTTATTGCGGCTATGATGATGGCATCGGTGACCGCATGCTCTTCCGGGAGCAGCTCCACGGGTGATACACCCACAGATACGCCTGCTCCCGAGACCACACAGGCCGTGACGGAGGCATCCGAGACATCTGCTTCCGAGACACAGACCGAGCCTGTCACGGAAGCGGAGACCTCCGCCCCCGAGACCACGGCCGAGCCCGAGACCGAGACGACAGCCGAGACAGAAGATGCTCCTGCCGCAGACAAGGCTCCGGCGTATGATATAACGCTTGCCGACGAGAGCGAGCTCATGGCCGATGACGGCAACACGAAGCTGTTCGAGAGCAAGCTGCAGCAGGTGAGCATCTCTGCCGGCAGCGGATATGATAAACTGGCAGAGGCAGTGGACGGCCACAACAAGGTGCGCCGCGATGCCTATGACTATACCTGTACCAATATGAAGGAGGACGTGCAGACCCATTATGCAGATCCTCTCGACTCCTTCAGCGGCGAATGGTCCATGATGTATTACGTCAGTGATGAGGACAGGGTATACCGCTGCGACAGCAGTGTGTTCAGCTATATGAGCTCCGAGGAGGGCTATTCCGGCGGTGCTCACGGGTGGAATACGAGCGTCGGCATGAACTTCGATGCGCAGACAGGCGCCGAGCTGACCGCGGCGGATATATGCACGGATCTCCCGAGACTGGTGGATATACTTGCGGATAAGCTGGAGAAGGAATATGGCGAGGCAGTGGATCCGTCCTGGATCGAAAAGGACAGCTATAAGTCGCTGCTGACCTACCGTTACGGCGAGGATCTGATGGGCTATGACGACACATGGGACGACGGCAGCGTGTACCATATGAGTGCGATGGACTTCGTGTTCGTGCCCGACGGCGTCATGTTCTTCACTGACCAGTACGATATCGCGCCCTATGCGGCAGGCACCCAGTCGCTCACCGTTCTGTTCAGCGAGGAGGAGGGCCTGTTCAACGAGAAGTACATATCCTCCGGAGCGGACTTCGAAATAAAGTCAGAAGGTCTGTATCTTGATATGAGAGTGGATATCGACGGCGACGGCAAGGGCGAAAGGTTCTCTGTCAAAGAGACGTTCGACGATGACTGGAATATCACGGGCTATGTCGTGAAGATAGGGGACACGGAGCATACGATAGACGATGTGGGTCCCGACGAGCGCCCCGTGAGCGAGCTCATACGTAAGGACGGTAAGTATACTTACAGGATGTACAGCAGAGACGGGGATCTGCTCCGCGAGCTGGAGCTGTGATACCTGTACGGTGACGTTATGATAAACAGATTGAAAGAGCATATAGGCGAGTACTTCGTCGGTAAGACCGAGACCGTGGAGAATATACTGATCTGTCTCTTTGCGGGAGGACATGTGCTCCTGGAGGGGGTGCCGGGAGTGGGCAAGACCACTCTCGCATCAGTGCTCGCCAAGTCCGTGGAGTGTGACTTCGGCAGGATCCAGTTCACTCCCGACACCCTGCCCACCGACGTGATGGGTACGGAAGTTTTCGATATGAAGACCGGCGAGTTCGAGTACCGCGAGGGCGCGGTCATGCATCAGATCGTGCTGGCCGACGAGATCAACCGCACCTCGCCCAAGACCCAGTCAAGCCTTCTGGAAGCCATGGCGGAGGGACATACCACCGTCAGCGGCGTAAGACATATGCTCCCGCAGCCTTTTATGGTGATCGCCACTCAGAACCCTGTGGAGTTCATGGGTACGTATCCGCTCCCCGAGGCTCAGATCGACAGGTTCATGATGAAGCTGTCCATCGGCTGGCCCGACGAGGACGAGCAGCTGCGTATGACGAGGAACATGCTCTCTGGCAAGACGGTGGACACCGTGGAGAGCGTGATCTCCGCCGAGGATGTTATGCGTATCAGGGAGCAGGTGTCGAAGGTCACCGTCAAGGACGAGGTCATACGCTACGCGGGGAACATCGCGGACCTTACCAGGAACGAGAAAAGTTTCGTGCTGGGCATCAGCCCGAGAGCTGTGCTCGACCTTGTCAAAGCATCGCAGGCAAGGGCACTGATGGAAAGCCGCGATCATGTTAAGCCCGACGATATCAAGGCCACCGCGCCCTATGTCATCGGACACAGGCTGGCCCTCACCTCCGAGGCGAAGATCTCGGGAGAGGACAAGTCGGAGATCATACAACGGCTGATCAAAAAGGCCAAGATCCCCATGTGATACGGGAGGTCTTGGACACGTCGGATAGATATCGTCTTTCGTATATCAGCAGCGCTCTCGTAGGGTAAGATGGCATCCTGAGGAAGCCTTTGCCCCCACCGCTCCAGACTATACATAAGTCAGAAAGTAGTATGACTATGAGAAGGAACAGGATCATATGGGCGTGCCTGTGGGTACTGTCCTGCGTGGCCATAAGCATAAAGGGCGGCGCCGTGACCTATGGGGCATTCGCGGTGCTCACACTGATCCCCATCGTGTCCTTCCTGTATCTTATGGGGGTATACGCGCTATTCCATCTGTATCAGGAGCTGGAGCAGCGCTTCGTATCCGTGGGGACGCCCGTGCTTTACCGCTTCGTACTGGTGAACGAATATCCGCTCCAGTTCGCGGGTATACGGGTGAGGTACTTCTCATCCTTCTCATCCATCACCGACCTTGACGACGAGACCGAGTACGAGCTGTCGCCCGGGGCGAGGATCGAGAAGGAAACGAAGCTGATATGCAGATACAGAGGCGAGTATAAGGTCGGCATCAAGGAGATCGAGATCCAGGACTTCTTCCGCCTGTTCAAGATACGTTATAAGAACAAGGAATGTATACGCGCCGTGGTGAAGCCCCAGCTGGTCAAGATCGACAGACTGGGCGGCATAGATCTGTCAGATGCCGTGAAGAGACAGGGACGGGACAGATCCGAGCGTGATATCCTCAGCAGGAGCTATGTTCCCGGGGATGACAGGAGATATATCAACTGGAGCCAGACCGCAAGGACGGGCCAGCTCATGACGCGTGACCTGACGGGGGCCGAGCATCAGGAGATAGCCATAATAACGGACGGCCTGCGTTACAGCGATGATGATATGGTGTATCTGCCCGCAGAGAACAAGGTGCTGGAGGTCGTGCTGGCGCTGGCGTATCACTACGCCCGAAACGGCATATCCGCCGCGGAGTATCATATAGGTCAGGGCATGGAGCGTATCGCGGTGGAGGATACACGCAGGTTCGAGGAGTTCTATGACGTGGTGTCCGAGATACGCTTCTCGGAGCTGGAGACCCATCAGCGTCTGTATGACGCAGTGATGAGCCGACGGGAGATCTTCGACAGCGCTATGGTATTTTTTGTGACCTCATCCTGGGACGCAGTGACCGACGCTCTCTTGAAGCAGCTGGAGGTGAACGGCCCTGACGTGGTGGTATGCTATATCACCGACAACGAGGACAGCAGGCCCGACCTGTCCGACCACAGGAGCTGCGGTCTGGTGATCGTATCGCCCTATGCTCCGCTGACAAAGGAGCCCGGATCATGAGCACGGTGATAGATATCATAAATATACTGCCTATACCCCTGCTCATGGTCACCCTCTTCGGCAGCTGGGCAGGCGTGCCCGATGGGATATGGGGGTACGTCGTGTGTATGGCAGTATCCCTGTGGGTACTGGTACTGCGCGGCATGACGAGAAAAAACAGGCTCCTCAGTATAGGGGTGGTGGCCGCGTTCATCGCAGGCATCGCTCTTGTTGCAGGCAAGGAGAACGTGTGGCAGTTCATAGAGGGAAATATATGGGCGTTCCGCATCATAGGCATCACCGCCGCTTCACTCGCGGCAGGCATGGTCGCGGCACGGTATATCCTCATCAGGCGGGTCTTCGCTGTCGGTATGATGGTGTACTGCACCGTGGGTACAGTGCTGGGATGGCGCATCAGCAAGGAAACGTTCGTGACGGTGGGCTTCGTACTGCTCGTCCGCACTGCTGAGGAGATACAGCTCCGCTGGAAGAAGAGCGGCTGCACCGATACCGGGGAGCACATCGCGCGGATATCCCCGATCCTCCTGGCGGTATGTATAGCGGTATACGCGCTCCCCGCGCCGAGCAAGCCCTATGACTGGCATATCACCAAGAGTATATACTCCCTGATCGTATCGGGGATCAACAGGGTCTACGGGAGCCTTACCCATCCCTTCGATGATTACGGCAGCATAGGCTTTTCCGACAACGGCAGGTTCCTGTCGGGACTGGACGGCGGAGGCGATGAGGATGTGCTCATCATCACATCGCAGGATGCAGGGATACGGGACTTCAGGATAGTGGGATGCATCAGCGGAGAGTTCACAGGCCGCGGATGGGACTTCGACGACGGTATCGACAGCTCATCTAGGATGCTGAGCACCATGGAGACCGAGTGAGCCGTGATGAAGTACGATCCGTCCTATAAAAACGACTATGTACGCAAATACGATATGCAGTGCGAGAGCCTGTTCTATAATACCAGATATATATTCTC
>JAFYEQ010000241.1 GCA_017544185.1 Oscillospiraceae bacterium | reverse complement strand
GGGGAGCCCTATCTGGACGGCGGCTGCAGTGAGAAGATACCCTGGTCATGGGCGGAACGCAACAGCCCCGGAAAGAAGATCGTGGTGCTCACCCGTGAGAAGAGCTTCAGGCGCAAGCCCGGCGCCTCACCGCTGACGCGGGTCGTATACAGGCGATATCCTCAGTTCGCCGATGCCCTGTACCACGCCAACCAGCGCTTCAACGATATGATGGACGACCTGACGGAGCGGGAACGCCGCGGCGAGATATTCATCATCGCCCCCTCCAAGCCCGTCACGGTCACACGCTTCGAGGGCGATATAGACAAGCTCAGCACGCTCTACTGGCTGGGGTATTACGACACCTATAACAGTATAGCCGCTCTGCGGAGATATCTGCGCGGATAGAGGTCATTTCCCGTGGGCTGACACATAGGTCAGCCCCTACAGAAGGAAATGGATGTTTGTGTGATCCCGTGGGCTGACACGCAGGTCAGCCCCTACAGAGGGAAATGGATGTTTATGTGATCCCGTGGGCTGACACGCAGGTCAGCCCCTACAGAAGGAAATGGATGTTTATGTGATCCCGTGGGCTGACACGTAGGTCAGCCCCTACAGAAGGTAATAGTGATCATGAAAAACGATATACTTCTAATATCAACGGGCGGCACCATATCGTGCGTGCAGCATGAGGACGGGGCTGCGCCCGAGGCCGATATCTCCCAGCTGGAGCGGTTCCTTACCGCCGTGGGGGAAGAGGCGGATATCCTCCCTCTGATGAACATCGACAGCACCGACATGGATCTGCAGGCCATGGGACGCATAGCCTCTGCCTGCGACCGCGCCTTCAGAGACGGCGCGAAGGGCATCGTCATCACCCATGGCACCGATACCATGGCGTATACCGCCGCATACCTTACTTATGCGCTGCGCGGTATACCCATACCCGTGATGCTCACAGGCTCCCAGCTGCCCTTCGATGCGCCTGACAGCGATGCGCCGTCTAACTTGTCTCACGCCTTCGCCGCCGCGCGGAGATGCCTTGCGGGAGTACATATAGTATTCGGCAGCAAAGTCCTCTTCGGTGACAGGGCCATGAAGTCCCATTCAAGGGACATGGATGCCTTCACCTCCCCCGACGGCTGTTATTCCGCTGCGGTCGAGGATGGCGAGATACGCCCCCTCACCGACTGCTCCGACCCGTCGGCGGGCTATCGTATGCGCATACCCGAGCATACCGCCGTGGGAGCCCTGTATATCACGCCGTATACCTCTCCCGAGGAGATCGTACACATGGCACAGCTGTGTCCCGATGGGCTCGTGCTATGCGGATACGGTCTCGGCGGCATACCCTCCCGCCTTTTGGACGCGATCGGACACACGAACATACCCATCCTCGTCACGACCCAGTGCGCCTTCGGCGGCGTGGATATGAGCGTATACGCGGTGGGGAACGCCGCTGTGAGAGCGGGAGCCGTCCCCGCCGATATGACGACGGAGGCAGCCCTGTGCCGTCTCATGTTCGGCGGCCGGACCTGATGATGCCGGATACATACCGGCCGAAAACGCCCCCGACAGATCACTGTCGGGGGCCGTTCGTTCATGCTGTGAGACATTTTACAGCTTTGGTCCGGGTCGGAGCTCCATCTGATACTGTTCTTGATCTAAAACATGGATAGATGCGGGAGCATGGAGGCAGCCATCCTCTGAATTCTTTATATCATGCAGTATCATGGTATCACCCTAATAACCACCGTTTATTTCGTTCTCATCCGTCACTTATCCATATACACCCTTGAGCCCGTGGCTCCGCGCTGGCCCTGATATTTGCCGCAGTAGGGCGCCTCGGCTGCCCTGTCCATGCGTGCGAACACCAGCTGTCCCACTCGTCTGCCCACAGACAGCTCTATGGCGCAGCGGTTGGCGTTGAACAGCTCCAGAGTGATCTCCCCCGAGAAGCCCGGGTCTACCCAGCCCGCGTTCTGTATGAACAGTCCCATCCTGCCCAGCGAGCTGCGCCCTTCCACGAAGGCGGTCAGGTCATCGGGGAGGGATATATATTCCATAGTGGTGGCAAGGACGAACTGCCCGGGGAGCAGCAGGTACTTGTCGGCGGTGATGGTCTTGTAGCGTATCTCGTTCTCAAGATCCACTATGCCCGCGGACGTGTCCTCTATTATGGAGAAGGTGTCGCCAAGGCGTATATCCACGCTGGCAGGCTGTATCTGCGAGTCGGT
>JAFYEQ010000240.1 GCA_017544185.1 Oscillospiraceae bacterium | reverse complement strand
CTTCGTCACCTCGAAGCCCGCTGCTTCATTAGCGACGCCGCGGATCCAGCGCTCGTACTCCTGCGGTGAGCGGGTCACGAACCCTCTCCAGTCGGTGAGCTGCTTCATGTAGCATATATCCGGCTGAACATCGGGCTCTGCCACGATGTCGGATACAGCCATATCATAGTTCTCGCCGCAAAAGATCATGCCGTACCGCTCGGACAGAGCCTTGACGGCGGTGGACTTGCCTGCGTATGCGGTACCCGTTATGAAGTATACGTCCTTCATATAATAGCGTATGATATTGTCCTCTATGATCATAAGGTCTCCTGTCGTTCGTCTGTGAGCGCGGTCCACCGGGATCTGGTGATGGCGTATGCGTAGGATATGGTGTTCTTCGGGTCGGGATATTCCTTGACCTTGCGCATGCCGTTCGCCATGGCAGTTGCCTGAGAGGCTATGTTGGTATACTTCATATATGAGTAGATCACGTCATAGTCTGTATTCCCGAATACCCAGTCACGGACGGCGCGGGCTGCTTCCTTGGCATAGCCCTGTCTTTGGTGGGCTTTGTGGATATGGTACCCGATCTCCGGGAGCATATCCCCGTCGATGTCCTGTATAGTTATTCCGCAGTCGCCGATGAACGTGCCTGTCCCCTTGAGTGTCACTGCCCACAGTCCGAAGCCGTATCTTTTGTAGTTGTCCAAGTTCCATGAGATCCAGCCCCGTGTCCTGTCCATATCGAATGGGGCAGGATAGTGCTGCATGGTCTCCGGGTCGGACATGATCTCGTACAGCGCGTCAAGATCGTTCAAGGTATATTCTCTGAGCATGAGCCGCTCTGTCTCGATGATGCATCCGTCCATATGGTGCTCCTTTATAGCTATACAGCTATCTCGTCCTTGTAACGCTCCAGCAGTTCACGGGAATACTCCTTGGGCATATCCGACTCCCTGACGATCTTCCACAGTGCGGCAGCGGCCTTTAGCCGTTCCTTGTACACGGCTGTGGCCTCGTCTGCACAGAACCCTTTAACGAACTTGTTCCAGCGAAGCTCGGATCTGTCGTATACCGCGTAGGTCTTCCTGCCGTAGTATACGTCCAGCAGGTCGCCGAGGGTGAAGGACTCATCGCCGCTTTCCTTTACTGCCTTGACGGTGGCGACCATGTCGACGTTGAACTTGAACCGCTCCTCCCCTGTCTGAGCCGCGAAGAACTCACGGTACCTGTTGCCGAAGGTGAAGCCGCAGGCGATCAGGCCCGTGTCAAGGGTCAGCGGTACATCAGCGGCTCTCCTGCGGGCAGGCTTTTTCACGGGAGGGATGCGCTCGCCCGAGAAGTAGGCTTTTATCACGGCGTTGAGCTCTATCTTGCCGCCGTCGGATCTGAGGCCGTGATCCTTGCATATCTGTATGAGCTCATCGCGGTACCAGTAGTACCTGCTGAACTCTTCATAGTCTTTTATACTGTCAAAGTCAGGTCGTTCCATGGTATGTCCCCTCTGTCGTCCGTGTGTCCATCTCATATCAGCTCATAGAGCAGATAGTCGTCTATGGTGTTGTACTCGCGTATCAGGGCTCTGTCGTCGTCGGTGAGATCACTGTCGGGGAAATATGCCACCAGCATGGACAGGTAGTTATACACGGGGCTCTTTCGCTGTGTGAAGCCCTCCCTGCCGTATCTACCCTGTATCATGTCGTACTTGCGCTGCAGCTGAGATACGGTGGTGCAGTCAGCGAACACGCACATACCGGGGAGCTCATCCTTGGCGGTGTTGTCGATGATAGATCTGGCGGTGTTGACGGCGACGAAGAGCCATCTGTCCTTGTCGGTGAGGGCGGTCGGACGTGAGCCGAGGAAGGAACACATGTCTTTCATATCGTATATCATAGAGCATACCTCCCGGCGATGGCGTCGTATACCTCGGCGGCCGTGCTGTTCCTGAAAGCGTCCATATCTCCGGAGGAATACAGGCTCTCTGCCGCGGACACGGCTTCGGGGAAGGTGTCCCTGAACCTGTTCAGCACGCCGTCTCCGGCGCCTTGGGCGATGTTCCTGAGCTCGAATACGGACTGTATCACGATCTGGACGAACTCCTTCTCGCCGCCCTCGAAGGTATAGTCAAGGGACTTGGAGCGGTAGTAGGGGTCGGTGTCGGCAAGGTGCATCATGCCGCAGTAGGGGTCGCGGGCCGCGCTGCGAAGATGGCATATGTTCGACATGACCGCCGTGCCCATACACATGGGGCAGGGCTCCATGGTGGTATACAGGGTAAGGCTGCGGGGCTCATAGACCGATGCGTCAAGGAGACGCAGCACGTTCATCTCGGCGTGGGACAGACGCATATTCTTCACGCTGCCTCTGCTGTCATAACGTATACGGTTATGGTCACGCACCAGCTGCTCACCGTCCTCGCCGACGAGTACCGCGCCGATGGGGATATTGCCCTCGCAGTATGCCGTCCACGCCTCGGTGAAGGCGGTCTGCCAGTGCTCCGATAGATCCTTCCACATATGCAATCCTCCTTATGGTGATGATACTATTATACCAGATACAGCGGGAAAAATCAAGCGGGCAAGACAAAAACACCACAGCGCGAGGCTGTGGTGTTTGGTATTATGGTCTATACCCTATCACTCGGGAGTTACGACTGTGAGCTCACTAGATTCGGAGATGATATCATTGTCCATGAGGTCCTTCGTGTCGAAGACGATCACTTCGATCTCGGGAGAAACATATTTGTTATCCATGATGCTCCTCCTTTCATTCAGTTACAGCTGAAAAAGCTGCTTCATAGTAGTTATACAGTGCGCAGCATACATTTCTCAGATCCGTATCATCAGAATGGCTCTTGAGGACCGTGTAGATATATCTCAGCGGACTGTATATTACATTTCCTAAGTTGAACACATCATCGTGCATGTGCACCCTGACGGGCTCATGGAGATCTTCGGGTGCGATATCAAGTATGGTGAGCTTGTACTTGCCATCTCCGAGATCCTTGACGATATACTTGTTTTCTTCCATACCAAAGACCTCAAACTCCAGAAATCCGCCGCTGTTGCTCTCGAAATACATATTCAGCTGGGTCTTGCTCTCAAGAGTAAGGCTGACATTGTAGAAGGTAATTTCTGGGGGGAGGACATTGTCATAGGAATCCGAAATACATTCACGTATTTCTCCATAACTATCCTCAAAAGCATCACTATCGACTTCGGCCGCAAGATCACCGGTATTATACTTGAAGAAGAGCTGAGAGTATGCGCCGTAGTCGAGCATAGACTTGACCACTTTGTATTCCTTGGTCTCCTTACCGTAACGGCTCAAATACAGTCTTGCTGCATCCTTTACGGATACCTTGTAGGTCATGACCGGCTCCTCGCCATCGACATAGAGCCTGAACTTGACCTTCTTGGTCATTTCCTTGGCAGCAACGTTAGCAGTGAACTTATATGCTTTTCTTTCGCTATCGTAAACGAAATGATCATAAGATATCTCCTGCTTTTTGCCGTTGGGCTGAACGATCTCCATCACTGCATTTGAGCTTACCATGCCTGTGAAGTCAAAGAAGACGTTCAGACCGATGTCGCCGTTGAGGCTCAACTGATAGCCGACACAGTTAGCATATTCATTTGGTTCTTCAGCAACGGCAGTCAATGTGGTCGCGTAGTCGGGCATGTTGAAGGAGTATATCCCGTCTTCCGGGGTCACTTCTACGGTACGATCGATCTCTCCATCGTTATATGCAAACGATACTTTGCAGCCCTCATCAGCGTCCATAGTGAACTTAACGGGCTTGCCACCCATCATCATGCCATCCTCGGGGAGATCAGAAACGACGATAGATGCGTTGACGAGATCGAATACGGTGAGAGGCTGAAGGGTGTGGACGGTAACGTTCTCAGGCCATGCATACTCTGTCAGTGCATCGCTGTAGTTGTAGATATCAGTGAGGGCGCTGCAGTTCAAAAACACTTCGGTCCCCATAGATGCAACGGTCGCGGGAATATCCACAGTCTGAAGAGCTTTGCAGCCTGCGAAAGCTCTGGCTCCGATAGATGTGACCCCTTCGGGGATATCTATACTTTCGAAGCCGCAAATCTGGAAAGCATAATCTCCGATCTCAGTAACACTTGCAGGTATATTTACCTCATAAAGACTTTCACAGCTTGAAAACATGAAATCAGGGATCTTTGTTATATGACCGTTTTCAGGCAGTTCGACCCATGCAAGGTGCTCACAGTTGCAGAATATACCTTCGTCGATAGATGTAACTGTGTCGGGGATAGCGATCTCGCTAAGAGCGGTAGCACAAAATGCTTCTTTTCCTATAGTCACGACATTTTCAGGGATAACTATACTTTTGATATTCACATAGCCAAGTGCATACTCACCGATAGATGTGATCGAGGTGGGTAGCGTTACATTCACTTCGTCACAATTTTCACCAAGATAGTAAAATGAGGTATCTCCTATGTGAGTAACGCCGTCCGCGATCACTATATTTGAGATATCCTTTCTATACGCCCACCATGGAGCTGATGAGGTATTGTTCGCGAATTCATAGTCAGCCATAGCGCCTTCGCCGCTGATAGTCAAGGTGTCACGGATGCCATCGTTGTCTTCATCGGTCAGTGCCCATGTTACTGCATCGCTATCCTCAGCACCGCAGTTGCCTCCGATCGCACCATCACCAAATATGACCTCGACAGTCGTATTCTCTTCAGGCATAGTGATGGTATATTCGTCACCGTTCTCAGTCGGTGTTACGGCTTCACCGTTCACAAGAAAGGCATCGATAGTGTTTTCCCCGTTTGGACGCGCAGTGAACGTGACAGGCTTGCCGGACATGTATTTATCGCCCTCAGCGTCAGTTTTGAAAGGTGCGGTCGCGTACTCAACAATACCGGTATCCCCGGGATCGGTAAATGAGAGGGTGTGCAGTGTGTGGATATTGTCATTATCTACTCCTTTATCCCTCATATTTGTGCTACTGTAGTTATATAAGTTCTCTATTTTACTTTTGTAAAAAGGCTGGCCGCGGACAGTATTTACATATTCGGGAATGTCCAACTCAGTAATACTGCAATCTTCGAACAAACGGTCATTTATTACAGTAAAATCTTCGTTATTGGGCAGTTTTATCCTAGTAGCAAAAGAAGTCGATCTGAACGCAGATCCTCCGATACTTGTCACACTGTCGGGGATATCGAGCTCTTTAAAAAGGGCATGAAGAAAGGCTCCTTCTCCTATGGTAGTAAGTTTGCAGTTATCGGCAAATGTGACAGTCAGATCAGAGTTCATAAACTCATAAAATGCATAGTTACCTATAGATGTGACATTCTCTCCTATGACTAATGAAGTTATATCCAAACGGGAGCCATACCATGGAGCACGATCATTGTTACTATCTTCATAATCAGCCATGGCACCCGAGCCGCTGATAGTCAGGGTGTAGTTGCCATCGTTGTCTTCATCGGTCAGTGCCCAATTGACAGTATCGGTATCAGTTTTGCCGCAGTTCCCGGACGTTTCATATGCAGCTACGTTCACCGTCATGCTGCCGATGAAGTCCCCTGCAGGCTGCAACAGTCCGCAGCCGGTCACGACGAGCAGAGCCAGCGCAAAGCCGGCTGCTCCTCTTATCAGTTTTCCTTTCATTCACGTTCCTCCTTAAAACAACAAAGCACGCCCCGCGGGATCGCCCGGGAGCATACCGTAAGTCATATACACAGAAAGATAGGGGCTGCGCCACGCAGGCCAAAAGCATACCGCATCAGCATATCCCCACTCCCTTTCCGAGGTATGGCTGTGGATGGTCTGAACGCCCACAGTCATCCATAGGATATCATACCACTTTATGGGGGCGTTGTCAAGAGTTTTGGATATATTTATAGACTTGCCGAGAAAAAGATCCCGTCGGGACATGAGCCCCGACGGGATAAAGGATCAGCCTATAGAGCAGTACATGAAGTACTTGTAGCCGAGCGGGTTGCTGAAGAAGCCGCTGACATTGCTGCTGAGCATATACGTATCGGTGTAGAAGTATATGGGAGTGAGGCAGCCTGTCTGCATGAGCATATCCTCTGCCTTGTGCATGAGCGCATAGCGGGTGTTGTCGTCGGTGCAGGACTTGATCTGAGCCATGAGAGCGTCATAGGTCTCTGCCCATGTGCCGTTCTCCACCTTGAGATCCACGCCGATGTCGGTGCAGTCGATGCTGTATGCGGCTACATTGGCGTTGTCGCCCTTGCCGAACTGTACGTCATTGTTGCCGGAGTAAGTGGTCCACAT
>JAFYEQ010000239.1 GCA_017544185.1 Oscillospiraceae bacterium | reverse complement strand
GCATCTATGCGGGCGATATCTTCATCGTTCATGCCCGTGAGCATCAGCACGGTGTATATGCTGTCGGAGTACTCACATTCGATATGCCGCTCCCGCAGGGCCTGCGACAGCTCTCTCCCCGTGTACCCTATGGAGGGTCCGATCAGTGTCAGCTTGCCGTCCTCGCCCTCCACCGTGCCGATGCCGCAGCTACGCAGTCCCTGTGTACGGGCGCGAAGGGTGTTGTATATATTGGCCTCTCCCAGTGCCATCTGCTCCTCCATGTGATCTGTACACAGATCCAGAGAGCGCAGTATCAGGTAGGACGGGCTGGAGGAGCCGTAGACGCTCATGATCTGCTTTGCATGATCTCTGTCAAAGCGGCTGCTCATATGCAGATACGCCCCGCCTGTAAGCACGGGCAGTGTCTTATGTGCCGATCCGCAGCATATGTCTGCCCCGCGGTACATGGGATGCAGCGGCAGTCCGTCGCGGTATACGAAGCGCAGATAGGAGCCGTGGGCGGAGTCCACCGCCAGGAGCACGCCCCTGTCGTGACATATACGCGCTATCTCCTCTATGGGAGCCATACGTCCCAGATAGTCGGGGGAGGTGATGTACAGCGTCGAGGGATGATGCTCGTCCAGCACGCGGATGATATCCTCCGTGTCGTATCCGCCCCCCAGAAGGTCTCCCTTCGGCCATATCCACTTTACGTCCAGATCTGCCATGATGCAGGCAGACAGGAACGCCCTGTGGCAGTTCCGCACAGCAGCCACGGTCCTGCCGTGCTCCGCGCAGAGCGTCATAATCGTCTGTATACACAAAGTAGACCCTCCGCATGAGTAGAGGGTCTGACAGTCATAGATACGTGACGTCCTGCGTTCACTTTCCGCTATGATGCCGCTGGCCTCATAGAGGGAGTCGGCACCGTATATCTCCGTGATGTCGTATCTGTTGATGTCGTCGCCCCGTCCTTTATGTCCGGGCATATGCGCCCTGACGGGATCGGTATCGGCGTAGTGCTGTGCAAATCCATGAAGTCTCATATCATCCGTCCTGTAGTCTACAGCTCTATGGAGCCGTTGAGTATCCTGTCTACCGAGCCGTTCGAACGGCGTATGATCAGCCGTCCCCGTTCGTCTATGCCGAGGACGTGAGCCCTGTAGCCTATGCCGTTGTTGTATATAGTCACGTCCCGGTCGTCGAGGATGGAGCGGGCACGGTACAGATCCATGAAGGCGCCGTCGCCTATAGTGTCGATGCGCTCCTCAAGGCGGTTGAGCAGCTCAGCGCAGAGCACCGAGCGGTTGATGCAGCCGCCTGCCTCCAGACGTATGCTGGTGGCCTTATGTGAGATATCGTCGGGGAACGACGGGTTGTTCACGTTGATGCCTATACCTATCACGGCATAGTCCAGAGTCGCTTCCTCTACGTTCATGGATGCTTCGGTGAGTATGCCGCAGACCTTCTTGTCATTGATGTACACATCGTTGACCCACTTGATACCGCATCTCACGCCGGCCACGTCCTCGATGGCCTCGCATACCGCTACCGCAGCGCAGGCTGTCAGGTTGGATGCCTGCTCCAGAGTTACGGGCGGGCGGACGATGACGCTGATGTATATGCCCTGTGCGCTGGGCGAGTGGAAGGAACGCCCCATACGGCCCTTGCCCTCGGTCTGTGCCTCCGCTATGATCGTATGACCGTTGGCCGACCCTATCTCAGCCAGACGCTTGGCGAAGTTGTTGGTAGAGTCTATGGTGCGGAACACGTCCATCTGTCTGCCGATATCATGGGTGCGTAAGAGAGTGCGTATAGAGGGCTCGTTCAGCAGGTCGTTCTCCTGAGTGAGGCAGTAGCCCCTGTTGGTCACGGCCGATATTAAATATCCATCGTTGCGCAGCTGGTTCACGCCCTTCCATACTGCGCTGCGGGTGATCCCCAAGGTGGCGGCTATCCTGTTGCCGGACACGCTCTTCCCACGGTTCTCCTCGAGTATGGTGAGCACCTTGCTCTTGAGGGAGACCTTACCGCTGTTTTTCAAATATATCACTTCCAGTTGCTCACACAATATCAAAATATGGCTATATATAGTGAATATTCGACGGTTGACGATCATTTGTGGCTGCTCACGCATCAACTCACACTATATATGCATAAATATCATTATCATTATAGCATATAACTGTATAAAAATCAAGAGAAAACGTAAAATTTTTTTAACGAAATAAAAATATCAGCGCACATCGTGCGCTGAAAAAAGTCGAATGTCGGATGCGCTCACATCGTTTTAGCTGTATGATTAATTCTACTTTCTGACCTATATATAGACGAGAAATAGTATAAGACCGCTCATATATCCAGTGTCTTGAGCCGTGCCATAGCTTCCACGGTGTTCTCGTAGCTGTTGAAGGAGGTGAGCCTGAACCAGCCGCAGCCGTTCCTGCCGAAGCCCTCACCGGGGGTGCCTACTACCTGTACCTTATCCAGCAGATAGTCGAAGAACTCCCAACTCCCCATGCCGCCCGGGCACTTGAGCCATATGTAGGGTGAGTTGATGCCGCCCGTGTACTTTATGCCCAGCTCGTCGAGGGTGTTCGCGATGACCATGGCGTTGCGCTGATAGTAGTGTATGTTCTCCCTGATCTGGCGCTGGCCCTCCTCGGTGAACACTGCCTCAGCAGCCCTCTGTACGGGGTAGGACACGCCGTTGAACTTGGAGCCCTGTCTCCTTGCCCACAGGTCGGCCAGCTTTACATCGCGCCCGTCGGACGCCTTTACGACCAGCTCGTCGGGTATCACGGTGTAGCCGCAGCGCACTCCCGTGAAGCCTGCTGTCTTGGACAGAGAGCACATCTCTATCGCGCATCTCTTCGCGCCCTCGATGCAGTATATGCTCCTGGGTATGGACGGGTCGGTGATGAACGCCTCGTATGCGCTGTCGTATATGATCACCGCTTCGCTCACCAGAGCATACGCTACCCACTTCTCCAGCTGCTCCTTGGTGTATACGGATCCTGTGGGATTGTTCGGGGAGCAGAGGTATATGATGTCTGCGCGGACGTACTTGTCGGGCATGGCCGCAAAGCCGTTGGACTCGTCGGAGTCGGCGTAGAGGATATTGCGTCCTGCCATCCTGTTGGAGTCTGCGTATACCGGGTATACCGGATCTGTCATGAGCACGGTATTGTCCCTGCTGAAGATATCGGTGATGTTGCCGCAGTCGGACTTGGCACCGTCGTTCACGCGGATCTCATCGGTAGACACATCGGCACCCAGAGTTTTGTAGTATCCCGAGATCGCCTCACGCAGGAAGGCGTAGCCCGCACCGCTGTCCTCGTAGCCTCTGAAGGTCTCCTTCACGCCCATCTCGTCGGCTGCCTTCTTCATGGCAGTGACCACCGCAGGCGCCAGCGGCAGGGTAACGTCGCCTATGCCCATGCGTATCAGCGGCTTATCGGGATGAGCGGCGGTATATGCCGCCAGCCTTTTAGCGATGTCTATAAAAAGGTAGTTCTTCTCCATCGAGAGGAAGTTCTCGTTTATACGTATCATAGCTGTATCTCCCCGTCAAATACTATCTCTGCGCCGCCCCTCATGGTAACGGCAAAGTCCTCGTGTATGGTTATGGAAAGCGTACCGCCGCGGAGCAGCAGGTGTATCTCCTTCTCGGTCGGGCAGTACCCGTTCTTAACTGCGGCTGCAGCCGTAGCGCAGGCGCCTGTGCCGCAGGCGAGGGTCTCGCCGGAGCCCCGCTCCCATACCCTCATCTTGATCGTATCCTCCGACACTATATGAGCGAACTCCACGTTCACGCGGTCGGGGAACATAGGATGGAACTCCAGCTCCCTGCCTTTGCTCTCAAGAGCGATGGTGTCGGGATCCTCGCCGAATATCACGCAGTGAGGGTTCCCCATGGATACCGCAGTGGCTGTATAGGTGATGCCGCCTGCCGTGATAGGCGAAAGTATCATGGGCTCACTTGACGCTATGGGGATCGCAGCAGGCTCGAACACGGCCCTGCCCATATCCACCGATACGCTCTTTACCTTGCCGCCGTCGGTATCAAGATGCAGCACCTTTATGCCGCTGTTGGTCTCGAGCGTGATCGTATCCTTGGTCACGAGCCCCCGCTCATAGGCGTATTTGCCGATGCATCTGGATGCATTGCCGCACATCTTGGCCTCGCTGCCGTCTGCGTTGAATATGCGCATACGGAGATCTGCCTTGTCCGACGGCATGATCAGCACCAGTCCGTCAGATCCTATGCCGAAGTGCCTGTCGCTCACCTTGATGGATACGGTCTCGGGGTCTGCAATATTTTCTTCAAAACAATTCACATAGATATAATCGTTGCCGATACCCTGCATTTTGGTAAATCTCATAGCTATCATCCTTTATAACGCTTTTGACTGATATCATTGTATATCAAGACGAGCCCTGTGTCAATAGAAAATGCAGGAAATAATCCTAATTCCTGCATTTTCGTGTAATTTCAACAATTTACGATATCGCTGCCGATGTATGATCGTATGGTATCATAGCCTGCCGATCATCGTATCATACGCTGTCCTGCAGTGCATCGTAACCGATCTCGCCCGTGCTCACTCTTACCACGTCACGCACATTGTATACGAATATCTTGCCATCGCCTACGTTGCCGGTGTACAGAGCCTTTCTTGCAGTCTCGATGACTTCCTTTACAGGCACCTTGCATACCACACAATCTACCTTTACCTTGGGAACGAGGGACGTCTCAACAGGCGAGCCTCTGTAATAGCTGGTAGCCTTGCTCAGCTTGCCCGAGCCAAGTACCTGTGTAGTCGTGAGACCTTCCACACCGATGTCTGCAAGGGCGCCCTTGAGGGCCTCGAACTTGCTCTGACGG
>JAFYEQ010000026.1 GCA_017544185.1 Oscillospiraceae bacterium | reverse complement strand
AGGCACCACGTTCGATCCCCGCGGCCTTATCCCCGGGTACGATGCCGAGGGAGCTTCTCATCTGTATGTGTTCCTGCCCCTGCACGAGATGGATATGGCATATGGGTATCTGATATTCAGAGACTGTCTGGACAAGATAGAGCCGCGCTTCCTGCATATATATCAGAACCGCATGAGCTCGGCGCTGGATAAGTTCCGCCATGCCCTAACGCTGGATATCATCAACAAGAGGCTCATGGATCTTATGCGGTGCGATCCTCTGACTAAGGTCAACAACCGTATGGCCTTCGAGGATAAGGAGAAGTCTCTGCTGGCCATGATGATTTCCGACCCCGATGCCCTATTCGCCGTCGCCATGTTCGACGTGAACAGCCTGAAGCTCATAAATGACTGGCAGGGCCATGAAGCGGGAGATGCGTATCTTCTGAGAGCCTGTCGTCTGATATGCAATGTGTTCAAGCACAGCCCCGTATACAGGATCGGCGGAGATGAGTTCGTAGCCGTACTTATCGGAGAGGACCTTGAGAGAGCCGATGCCCTCATGAAGACGTTCAACGAACGGCTCAGCCCATATTCCGACGTATCGCCGCTGCCGATCGAATATGTATCTGTGGCCTGCGGACTTGCGGTATACGACCCCCGTACAGATCAGTCGGTATCCGACGTGGTCAACCGCGCCGACGAGGAGATGTACAGAGACAAGGCCGCTAAAAAGCAGGATCCTCAAGGCTGAGCGATGCTCCGCCGATGCACCTCATCTGCTGATATTATACTACGATCGGCTCACTTTGTCAAATCAGTTATTTTTACGTATCTCACGCTGAACAGGGCATTATCCGATCCGTATCTGCAAGTTTCTACGGATATCCCGCATATTTATAGGATATCACAAAATTTCCCGCTCTCTTTTGTCGGGTATCACAACAGCATCTGAAAAGAGGCAGCTTCGGCTGCCTCTTTTATACTGTCCTTGCTCTAGACCTTGGATGCAGAGTATGGACTACAGCCCCATTTGGGATATGGCGAGAGCCATTCCAGAGGCCAGAGAGCAAGAGGCTAGAAGCCAGAAACTGAAGATCACTCTTTCCTCGTCCCTCGTCCCTTGTCCCTAAAAACTGCGCGGACAGTTGCATCTCTTCAGTGCGAGATCATTATCTCAAAGCGGGATAGTATAATGCTGCTTTCAGGTATCTACACGCCCATAGCCACGTTCCACAGGCCAGCAAGGAAGTATATCCCAAAGCCGATGACAGCCGCGATGATGACGATGATCTCGATCACACCTATCACATAGAACTTGCCCGCCTGTGCAGCGCCTTCCGCTTTTGCCCTTGATGCATACACGGTCCCCATCACCGCCATGATCAGACACGGCAGTGGGAGCAGCAACGCGCCGACTGCAAAGATCCCGATCAGCGCCATCCCCAAGTTCGTGGTAGGATCGCCTGCCACTTCATACAGCAACGCGCTCACGGCCATGACCGCGAATATGATCAGAGGTATCAGTACGAGTATCTTTGCTGTCTTATAGTTCTTATTATCCATGATCTGCTCCTATTTTTACGGTCCGCATCACGTCCTGAAAGCGCTGCGGCGGCATCGGGACCGTTTATTAAGATCTCATTAGGATCTCATTAGATGTTTCGGAAAACGTTGATATTTTCTTAGCTGTGCGCTATAATGGAAAAAACTTCGTCGTGAAGGAGACGGTCATGAGAAGACATATATCTGCTGTACTGACATCGCTCGTATTATTTTCCGGATGTGCCGCCGATAGATCGGGAGCACCGCCTGAGACCTCTGCGGTCACGACCACCGCTGAGACAGAGGCCGAAGAGACCTCACAGACGACTGCGGAGACCTCATCCGCGGACATCACCGACGGGCTCATCTATGACGAGAGCAGCAACACATGGAGCACCCAAAACGAGGAGCTTCAGGGGCTCGCACGGGTAATGGCGAGCGAGTGCGCGAAGTCTCCCGATATCAAGGGTACCTATCTGCTCGCCACCGATGATGAGATCGTATTTATCGGCGGGATAGATTCCGAGGATATATACGGGAACAAGGCAGATGCCTACACTACCTACGAGATAGGCTCGATCACGAAGACCTTCACGGCTACTGCCATATTGCAGCTCGTCGAGCAGGGAAAGCTGTCACTTGACGATACTCTCGACAAGTTCTTCCCCGAATATGAGTACGGCAAGGATATCACCATATACCATCTGCTCCATATGCGGTCCGGTATAAGGCCCGACTTTCTCGATCAGGCACACGGCCTTGTCGAGGGGGATACTAACAATGAAGCCTTTGAACAGTGGAAGAAGTACTTCAAAGACGGCTTCACCGATGAGGAGCTGCTGTCCGAGCTCTTCTCCGCAGAGCCTGACTTTGGGCCCGGGGAGCAGTACGCATACAGCAATGCGGGCTACGGTCTGCTCGCCATGATCATAGAGCAGGTCACGGGAGAGAGCTACGCTGACTATATACAGACAAATATATTCGACGTGTGCGGCATGGAGCATTCGAGCAGCATGGCCACAGGCGATGTAACGAGCATCCCCCAGCCTGTGCCCGAGGGTATGTACGCGTTCGATATGTATGACCTTACGCCCACAGGATATATGGCTTGCCCCAGAACATGGAGAGGCGCCGGAGATATACACACCTGCGCTGCGGATATGCTCGCCTTTGACAGGGCGCTCATCGGCGGGAAGCTCATAAACGACGCTTCCCTTGCGGAGATGTTCAACATGGACGACCTCTACGGCTGCGGCTGGGAGCAGCTCGGGGCGAACTATCTGACGAACGATACCTTCTGTCACGCAGGAGCGACCCATTTCTTCCGTTCGTTCAACGTGTATTACCAGACCGAGGGATACGGGAACGTGTATATGATACAGCTCCATCCCGGCTGTGCAGACCAGCAGTACCTGAGCGAGAGCGTATTCAGTATACGGACAGCTCTAAGGACATAAGCTGCATCCGTTCTACATACGGTGGACCAGCTCTGTCGACAGGCCGTCATACCCGCATACGGTATCCGGGAATATATCTGCGGCAAAATGGAGATAGTCTCCCGGGTCTTTGATCCTTTGCGAGTAATGCGCCAGCCAGAGCCGCTTTGCTCCCGCATCCTTAGCACACTGCGCCGCCTGCGAAAAAGTCATATGGCCTCTTTCCTTTGCCATATCCTTCTGATCGTCGTCGCCGTAGGTGGCTTCACATATCATAAGATCTGCTCCTCTGGCAGCCTCCACAAGAGAGCGGCACGGAGACGTATCACCTGTGAATATGAACTTGATCCCTTCGCGCGGCTCACCGAGCACCATATCGGGCGTCACTGTCATATCCCCGACAGTGACGCTCTTTCCATGCTGCAGCGTCTTCCACATATCCACGGGGACGCCCAGCTCCCCTGCCCTGTCGGGAAGGAACCTCCGCCCTCTCTCCAGCTCGAAGGAATATCCGCAGCTCACTGTCCTGTGCTCTGTCAGGAACGCCGACAGGAACATATTATCGGGGAGGCCCTTGATGATATCGCATATCCTCATCCTGGCGCCCATATGGAAGAGCACCACCTCATATGACAGCTCTCCCGCCAGTTTCAGTATCGGCTCCATATTCTCCTCGAGCCCCGTCGGGCCCGTGATGTACAGCGGATCTGTCCTGCCCATACTGAACATGGTCTGCATGAGCCCCGGGAGCCCGAAGATATGGTCGCCGTGATAATGGGTGAGCGCTATGATATCTACCTTTGCCAGACTGCATGATGCTTTCCTTGCAGCGGTCTGAGTGCCCTCACCGCAGTCGAAGAGGATACTTGTCCCGCCGCATCCCAGAAGCGCCGATGTCAGCGCCCGCTCGGGCGTGGGAAGCAGTCCCGATGTACCGAGAAGTGTGATATTTATCATGATACCTCCGTATCGCGATCGTCCATGATATCCATGCTTCACGCAGTACTTGTCGGACAGATCAAGATCTGCGGTGTTCTTTGTGCCTTATTCTACCATATCCAGCGGGTATTGTCAACTAAGTCCGATGAGCACTGTAGGGCGTATCAGGGATATCTCCCGATCAGCGCTTGTATCTCTTTTCTGCCAGTTCGATATACTTTTCTCTTGTTATACCGCCGTATCTCTCGGCGAAGTCGTCCTGAGGGGCATCGGGATCCAGCCCAAGGATAGCGATCATCCTTTGCTGGACAGTATCGCCCTTTATGGTCATGAAGGGAGCGCATCTCGTCTGCTCTGCGGGGATGATACCGTTGCCGTCCGCAGAGCTTTCATATCGTATGCTCAGGCCTACCCCATAGGTGAAGAAGCTCCTGCCAGAAGCTGCGTCATATCCTTTGAGGGCAGAGGGCATATCCTCCTCGTTCCCGAAGATCGTATCGTTCGTCTCATCGTCGAAGGTATGCACGGTGAGCCCCCATATCACTGTACGGGTACGAGGATCTGTCATGAAGCCCAGGTCGATATCGTCCTTCACCAGCTTTTTGGAGCACACGATCGGGTAAGTCTCCCATAGCACCTCATTGTCCTGCGCTATCTGCATGGGCAGCAGCGGTATCTTTTCTAGCTCCTCTGCGGTCATATGCGGATCTTTCGTGATGATGGCATACTGCCTGTAGAGTATGGGCTGCGCCATAACGTTCTGCAGAGGATGCCCCTTCGGCACCTCCTCCCATTTTAGGAGCTGCCGTACCTTGCCAAGTATCAGGCAGTAGGTATAGCGGTCCACATCGGTCTGTATCCGGAAGATATCGCCTGCCGTGAACTTCACCGTGCGGCGTTCCTTGTGGATGAACATACGGATCTGCTCATCATAGCCCGACGGCAGAGATGCGATGTATCCTTCGGTATACTCTGCATAGTCCTCCTTGCTGCGTATATGTCCATACGGCAGAGGCAGCTGCTGGTCGTTGCTGCTGTTGTATGACCATACCCCGCCGCCGTCGCTGTCGGACAGGCTTATCTTCACCATGATATGAGCCTTCATGTATGTAGGCGTCTGCAGAAGGGACGGCGTTATGTTCTTGGGGCGTCCTCTGTCGGTCTTGGGCAGGAGCAGCTCTCTGCCCTTTGTCGGGGCATCCGTGTCACATTCCAGGTAATACTTATGCCTGTCGGGTATCAGTTCCTCGTAGATGAACTTCTTTATCACGTCGCCCTCGAAGAATATCTCCGTGCGTTTGATGATATTATGGGTCACGGAATACATGACCTTTTTGTCCCATGCGGTGTCCAAGGGGGAGAGCCCGTAATACCCGCGGTATCTGTCGGTCATATCCACAAAATGCTCGCCGTCCTTGAAATGCTCCTCGGCTGCGGAAGCGGACGTCCGTTTCTTGGTGCTGCGGACGACATCGCCTTTTATAGCGGTCTCGGGAGAGATCCTGGCGGCTATCTCGGCTCCGAACACCTCTTCCACCGCCTTGTAGTTTATCCCGTGCTTGCCGCGCCAATATATCAGCGGATAGTATATATCCTTTTCATACTCGAAGCCTCTGTCACAGCAAGGTACGAACCCGCTACGAAAGCTCTTATGCTCGGGCGTGTCGAACAGACCGCAGGCAGACAGCACCCCCAGTATGGAATACGCATCCGCCGCTGTGAGCGTTATCGAGTCCTCGGCTGCGATGAGCGCCAGCAGAGCACTTACCTTATTGGCGGACGTCACCTCACAGGCAAGACCGAGGATGCGTCGGATGATACGTATATCCTCATCCCGCCACATCACGTCGGGAAGCCCATCAAAATACTCAAGGTCGCATAGCACGTACTGAGCGCAGCATATGTCTATGTTCTCCTTCTGAGGGATGAGCCTTGTCCTATGCTCTTTCAGCTCATCGAACACCGCCTTCCCGCTCTCCTTCGACAGCTCACAGCCACAGGTCCCGCAGTGGAGCGTTCTCCATCTCGGATCATAGCGCTCTACCTCATGTTCGGGCAGAGCCATGGCCCATATAAGGCTCGAAAGAGCCGTACGGTAACGGTAGTCGCCGCTTGAGACACTGTACAGGAAGCCGATGACGGCTCTGCTAAGGCTCACCCGCTTTGATATCTCCTTTATCTCCCGGATAAGCTCCCCGTGAGATACAGGCTCTTTGTCCCACAGCACACCGTTCTCACGGCATATCTCCCGTTCCTTGTCCGTGATGACCACGTTGTACTTACGGGATTTTTTCAGTACAGCCAGTGCTTTTTTATCGATCATATCCATCCCTCATACCTGTCATACCGTTGCGATATCATCCGCGTACACGCTCATGATATCCGCACGGTAGTGCCCTCCTCCTCACGGGTGACATAGTGCCTGCAGGCGGTATCCTCCCAAAGGCTCATATCCCTGAAGAACGGAGGATATATGGTGTATCTATCATCCGTGGGATCTATCCATTCCAGATGCTCCTTGTCGGGCCCGCCCTCGGTCAGATGTCCGGAGCTCACGGCAGCCAGGTCATCACTGACATCCACAAGGAAATATGCCGATATCTCATGATAGGGATACCCCTCCACATTTACGAAGAAATTCTCATGCAGGGCTGCCATGCGGACCACTGAGCAGTCTAGCCCTGTCTCCTCTCTGAGCTCGCGCTTTATTGCATCATAGAGCGTCTCACCGTACTTGACCCTGCCGCCTACCGAGTAGTATACATCCTCGCCCTCAAGAGGCGATGTGGCCAACAAGAGCTTACCGCCGCTGCATATGAGCGCCCCCACGCGCAGGTTGAACTTGCCGTTCTCAGCCTTGAATGTGATATTCATGACCGTCTCCTTTCGCACAGCGAAAACATCGAACATATCCCGTATCATCCGGACTTTATGATAACACATCTAAGGGGATATGTCAAGCCTTGGGGGACTGGAGCCCATGTTGGCCGGGGACGCATCAGTATCGGCTTTATATTTCGTTAATGTATAGAACAAAAAACTCTTGATTTTCTTTTCGATCTTTGGTATAATTATGATGGGTCATTTGATCTTTACGGTCTATAGACCATCGGGAGGTGGATCCATGAAAGAACTGCTTGAACGAAAAAAAGGACTGCGCAGAAAGATACTTATCGTTGACGATGAATATATCGAACGGGAAATGCTGGGGAACATGCTCTGCGACCTGTACGAGGTCGGATATGCCGAGGACGGCAACGACGCTCTGGAGACGATCAGAAGAGAGAAGATGCTCCTGTCTCTCGTGATACTGGATCTCCATATGCCGGGGCTCGACGGGTACAGTCTCCTTGAGATACTGCGTTCCGACAGTGAACTGCGCCGTATCCCTGTGATAGTGCTCACCTCGGAAAAGGGCGCGGAGGTAAAGAGCCTGCAGCTGGGGGCAGCGGACTTCATATCAAAGCCCTATGAAGCTCCGGACGTTATACGTGCAAGGGTCGGTCACTCCATAGAGCTGGCCGAGGACAGTATAATCATACATGAGACCGAGCGTGACGAGCTCACCGGGCTCTTCAACAAGGAATTCTTCTATGAATATGGAAGACGGCTCGACGATCAGAACGATAATACCCCCATGGATGCCATCGTGCTGGATATCAACCGTTTCCATATCGTCAATGAACTGTACGGCAGAGCCTACGGTGATGTGATACTCAAGAAGATCGGCATGAGCATCCACGAGCTGGTGCAGCAGACAGGCGGGCTCGCCTGTCGTTCGGGGAGCAACAGCTTCGGTATATATATCCCCCACAGCCCCGACCTTAAAGAAAAGATCGAAGAGTATACCGCACATATCAACGATACCATGGGCGACCGCAATGTCAGCGTGCGCATGGGCGTCTACTATGACGACGGCAGCGTGAAGGATATGGAGCACAGATTTGACTGCGCAAGGCTCGCCTGCCATAAGCTCCGTAACAGCTATACCACCTGCTACGATCTCTACAACGCAGAGCTCCACAACAAGGAGCTCTACTCCGAACGCCTGATGAACGACATGGACAGGGCCCTCTCGGAAAAGCAGTTCAAGGTATACTATCAGCCGAAGTACAATATCACGGGAGACACCCCCGTCCTGTCGAGCGCAGAGGCGCTCGTCCGCTGGTATCATCCCGAGTTCGGGATCGTGAGCCCCGGAGAGTTCATATCCCTGTTCGAGGACAACGGCCTCATAAGCAAGCTCGACAGATATGTATGGAACGAAGCGGCTGCTCAGATAAAGCAATGGAAGGACAGCTTCGGCATAACGCTCCCCGTATCGGTGAACGTATCGAGAGTCGATATCTTCGACCCGATGCTCTCCGAGATACTCAGAGATATCGTCGATAAAAACGGGCTCTCGCCAGAGGATCTGCTCCTTGAGATAACCGAGTCCGCCTATACCGACAATTCGATGCAGATCATAGATACAGTGGGCACCCTCAGGAGCAACGGCTTCAGGATAGAGATGGACGATTTCGGCAGCGGCTATTCATCCCTCAATATGCTCACCTCTCTTCACATAGATGCATTGAAGCTGGATATGAGGT
>JAFYEQ010000025.1 GCA_017544185.1 Oscillospiraceae bacterium | reverse complement strand
CCCGTCGAAGGCGGCACGCTGATGCATGAGAACTGGGTGGGACAGGATCTGGCCAACTATGACTTCATCATGGTGCTGTCCCATTTCAAGGGGCATCCTATGGGCGGATTCGGCGGTGCGCTGAAGAACATATCCATCGGTATAGCCTCCAGCGAGGGCAAGGTGAGGATACATACAAAAGAGCTGTTCCATACGCCGCCCATCGACCTCGGCGCGATGATCACCAACCAGAACGACTTCACGGGATGTATGGCTGAGGCTGCCAAGTCGGTATACGACTATGAGGGGCACGGCGAGAAGATGCTCTTCATAAGTGTGATGAACCGTATGTCCGTGGACTGCGACTGTGTATCCGCGCCTGCTGAGGTGGATATGCACGATATAGGGATACTCGCATCCTTTGACCCTGTGGCACTGGATCAGGCGTGTGTGGACCTTATCTATGACGCTCCCGACGGTCAGTCCATGCGGGAGAGGATAGAGAGACAGAACGGTCTGCATATACTGGCCCATGCCGAAGAGATAGGCTTCGGCAACCGCGCCTATGAGCTGATCGACCTTGACAGGGAGACGCCCTGATGAGCGTGCTCGAAGTACTGAAGACAGAGGCCGTCTACGTATGGTACTATTTCACGGTGCAGCTGTCGCAGATATACCTGTACTGGATATTCGGCATGATCATAGGCTCGCTGATATCGGTGTTCGCGAAGGACAAGATACACGGAGCCATGAGAGATCTGGATACCGGCACGGGCATAGCGGGCATCGTGATCGCGTCGGCGCTGGGGATAGCGTCGCCCCTGTGTATGTACGGCACCATACCCATCGCTGCATCCTTCTCCAAGGGCGGCATAAAGGACGACTGGCTGGCGGCGTTCATGATGAGCTCCATATTGCTCAATCCCCAGCTGATCGTATACAGTGCGGCGCTGGGCACCACTGCGCTGATCGTGAGGATAGTGTCCTGCTTCCTGTGCGGCATAGCCGCAGGACTGCTGATACGCTTCCTGTGCAAGGACAAGGGATATTTCACCTTCAAGGGCTTTGAGGAGCCCAAGAGCAGAGATACCGATCCGAATATGTTCATACGCTTCCTGAAGAACTTAGTCAGGAACGTCAAGGCCACGGGACTGTATTTCCTTATAGGTATACTGCTTTCCGCGCTGTTCCAGAGATATATGCCGTCAGAGCTGATGACAGCATTGTTCGGCGGGAACGATGCCTTCGGCGTGTTCATGGCAGCTACCATAGGCGTACCCCTCTACGCCTGCGGCGGAGGTACCATACCGCTGCTGCGGGGGTGGCTGGAGCAGGGCATGAGCATGGGCAGTGCAGCAGCCTTCATGATGACCGGGCCCGCTACGAAGATCACCAATCTGGGAGCACTGAAGATAGTCCTGGGCAGGAAGGATCTTGTGATATACATCCTCTTCGTGATGTTATCGTCATTTTTGACAGGCATGATAGTCGATCTTATCGTGTGATAAGGATAAGAAGTGCCATAAGCCCCATCACTGTGCTGTTTTTCCGGAATGTATACTTTGCTTATCGAGTTAGTTGACGATCTTGGAGATGTTGTTTTTTTATGAAGTCAGCTTCGCAGCTTTCTCTGATCCCGGATGTAATGATGCAGTTTACAGTGTTATTATACATAATATATCCATATGATGAACCAAATGTATTTACATCTGTCCTGTGTTAGCAAAAATAGTCAATATAAAATCAATAAATTGTGCAGCCTGCACAACTAATGCCCATATTATTATGGATATCAACAAAATTCGATCACAGTAAAGTAACAATTCTTGACAAACATACCATGAATGAGTAGAATAAGCTTAGATGCTCTGAGGGGTACTGAGGGGTACATACCTCGGATCGTCTATATGGTTATTATAAGGAGGAAATGGTATGAAGAAAATGGGTAAGTTAACGGCGGCATTCTTAGCAATGTCGATGTGCGCATCTTTCACAGCGTGCGGAGGCTCCAGCGGCGGATCGACCGCAGCTCCTGCAACTACAGATGCAGCTCCTGCAGCAGCATCTTCCGATGCGAGCGCAGGCGGAAAGACAGTTGGTATCGCGATGCCTACCAAGTCTCTCGAGCGTTGGAACCGTGACGGTGAGTACCTCAAGAACGAGTTCGAGGCTGCAGGCTACAAGGTAGAGCTCAAGTATTCCGACAATGACACCAACCAGCAGAACAACGATATCCAGGGCATGATCGCTGATAAGGTAGACCTTCTCCTTATCGCAGCTATCGATGGCAGCACCCTTTCTCAGACGCTGAACGAAGCTAAGAGCGCTAATATCCCCGTTATCGCTTATGACCGTCTTATCATGGATACCGACGCAGTAAGCTACTATGTATCCTTCGATAACTACACCGTTGGTAAGCTCCAGGGCGAGTTCGTAGAAAAGCAGCTCGACCTTGCTAATACCGACAAGACCTACAATATCGAGTTCACAGCAGGCGACCCTGCCGACAACAATGCAGGCTACTTCTTCAACGGTGCGTTCGACACCCTGAAGCCCTACATCGATTCCGGCAAGCTGGTCATCCCTTCCGGCAAGTCCACCTTTGAGCAGGTAGCTACTCCTTCTTGGTCTACTGATACCGCTCTCGAGAATATGCAGAACACTCTCGCTTCCTACTATTCCGACGGCACTATCCTGGACGTTGCACTTTGCTCCAACGACTCCACCGCTCTCGGCGTAGCTCAGGCTATCACTTCCGACTACAACGGCGGCAATGCTCCCATCGTTACCGGTCAGGACGGCGATATAGCTAACCTGAGAAATATCGTTGACGGCATCCAGACCATGACCGTTTACAAGAACGTATCCGACGAGGCTGGCGTTACCCTCGAGGTATCCAAGGCTATCCTCTCCGGCAAGACCCCCGATAAGAGCTTTGCAGACGGCCTGTCCGTACAGTGCTCTTATGACACCGAGTCCTACAACAACAATGTGAAGACCGTTCCTTCCTTCCTGCTCGTTCCTTATGTCATCACTAAGGACAGCCTCCAGACCCTCGTTGACACCGGCCTTTACAAGTGGGATGCAGACAATAAGTACCTCGAATCCACAGCAGCAACTACCTGATCACAGCTAAACTGTAACTAAGGACAAATGCGGCAGGGCGGGCGGATGCCCACCCTGCCCTTTTTGGAGCCGCTGATAAAGAGAGGAAGATCCTTTGCAATGGGGAGGGATATATTTGTCAGATCTTATTCTCGAGATGAAGAACATAACGAAGGAATTTCCCGGCGTCAAGGCGCTGGATAATGTAAATCTCAAGGTCGAGAGAGGCGAGATACACGCCCTGGTGGGAGAGAATGGCGCAGGCAAGTCTACGCTCATGAACGTGCTGAGCGGCACGTATCCCTACGGGTCGTATACCGGTGACATATGCTACAACGGTGAGATATGTCAGTTCAAGACTCTCCACGACAGTGAAGAAAAAGGCATAGTGATAATACACCAGGAGCTGGCCCTTATACCCGAGCTGTCCATAGGAGAGAACATGTTCCTGGGCAACGAACGCATAGGAAAGTTCGGCATAGACTGGGACCGCACCTATCATGAGGCTGCAGAGCACATGAGACAGGTGGGCCTCAAGGAAGAGGCGACTACGCTCATAAAGGACATAGGTACAGGCAAACAGCAGCTCGTTGAGATAGCGAAGGCTCTCAGTAAGAACGTTAAGCTCCTCATACTCGATGAGCCTACCTCGTCGCTGAACGAGGAAGACTCCAGGATGCTGCTGGATCTCCTGCTGAGCTTCAAGAAGGAGGGCATGACCTCCATAATCATATCCCATAAGCTCAATGAGATATCCTATGTGGCAGACAAGATAACCGTAGTACGTGACGGTTCGACGATCGAAACTATTGACAACGCAGGTCATGACATAGATGAGGACCGTATAATAAGAGGAATGGTAGGAAGAGAGCTCAGCGACCGCTATCCCTCACGCGAGCACCATGTGAGCGATAAGGTGG
>JAFYEQ010000238.1 GCA_017544185.1 Oscillospiraceae bacterium | reverse complement strand
TGTGACCCATCTTTCTCTCCCCGAAGCAGGGCCTCTGTACTTCAATGAGGGCGGCGTGGTCAGCTGCAAGTTCTGGGGACTGGGCGGAGACGGTACCGTCGGAGCCAACCATGATACTGTAAATATAATCAATACCCATACCGACAAGTATGCTCAAGCGTACTTTGAGTACGATGCCAAGAAGTCCTTCGGTGTGACCAAGTCGCATCTGCGCTTCGGTGATCTGCCTATAAGGTCCAGCTACTATGTGAAGCAGGCGGATCTTCTGGCCTGTCATACCCCTACGTATATACAGAGCTATGATATCGCAGAGGAAGTCAAGCCCGGAGGGGTACTGCTGCTCAACTGTCCATGGGACAAGGCAGGGCTGGAGGAGCATATCCCCGCCAAGGAGAAGAGATATATCGCCCGCAACAGGATACGTCTGTATACCATAGATGCTATACGCATAGCAGGGGAGCTGGGGCTGGGCAGACATACCAATATGGTGCTCCAGTCTGCCTTCTTCGAGCTGATGCCCGTGATACCTGTGGACAGAGCCATAGGGTATATGAAGGACGCCTGCCGTAAGCGCTTCTTTGCCAAGGGCGAGGACGTGGTGAGCAAGAACCTGGCTGCCATAGATGCAGGCATCAAGGGCCTTGTCAAGGTAGATATACCCGCAGAGTGGGCCGATGAAGAAGATGCTCCCGCTCCTGTCCGCGATGTGCCCAGTGTGGTCAAGGATATAGCAGAGCCGATCAATGCACAGAAGGGCGACGATCTTCCTGTAAGCGCCTTTGCAGGATACGAAGACGGCGTGATGGACATGGGTCTCACAGCCTATGAGAAGCGCGGTATCGCTACTCATGTACCTGTATGGGATCCGGATAAGTGCCTTCAGTGCAACAAGTGTGCCTATGTATGTCCTCATGCTGTGATACGTCCGTATCTCATGGATGCCGATGAAGCTGCATCTGCTCCTGCTGGTATGCTCACTGCTCCCGCAAAGGGCAAGACCGACGGGCTGATATATACCATGCAGGTATCCGCCCTTGACTGCACCAGCTGCGGCTCCTGCGCTGATGTATGTCCTGCCAAGGAGAAGGCTATCACTATGGTGCCCGCTGACAGAGCGCCCGATACGACCCTTGCATGGAACTACGCTCTCACGCTCTCCGACAAGGGCGACGTATTCGACCCGTATACCGTGAAGGGTAGCCAGTTCAGACAGCCGCTCCTGGAATTCTCCGCTGCATGTGCAGGCTGCGGTGAGACGCCCTACGCAAAGCTGCTCACTCAGCTCTACGGAGACCGTGTATACTGGGCTAACGCCACCGGCTGCTCACAGGCCTGGGGCTCGGCTATGCCGGGCATACCCTATACCTGTGACAAGCAGGGACACGGTGTGGCATGGACCAACTCCCTTTTTGAGAACAATGCTGAGTTCTCTCTCGGTATGGTGCTCTCCGTGCGTCAGCAGCGCGAAGCTCAGAAGGCTCGTATCATCGCTTACCGTGAGGCATGTAAGGACAGCACTGTAGTATCTGCCATAGACGCATGGCTGGAGACCTATGATGACTTCGAAAAGTCCAAGTATGCATCTCTGGTGCTGATAGATGCACTGTCTCATGCAGATGATGAAGACGCTAGGACTATACTCAGATACAAGGACAAGCTGGCAAAGAAGACCTTCTGGATGTTCGGCGGCGACGGATGGGCTTACGACATCGGCTTCGGCGGTCTTGATCATGTAGTAGCCAGCGGTGAGGACGTGAACGTTCTCGTTGTAGATACCGAGATATACTCCAACACAGGCGGTCAGTCATCCAAGGCTACACAGATCGGTGCGGTAGCACAGTTCGCTGCAGCAGGCAAGGAACGTCCCAAGAAGGATCTGGGCGCTATGCTGATGACCTATGGTAATGTATACGTAGCCTCCGTCGCTATGGGCACGGATAACGCACAGCTCCTCAAGGCCATAAAGGAAGCTCAGTCATACAACGGCCCCTCGATCATCATAGCCTATGCTCCCTGCCAGTCCCACGGTCTCAAGTGCGGTATGGCAAAGGTGCAGGAAGAGATGAAGCGTGCGGTAGCATCGGGCTACTGGTCGCTTTACCGCTATGACCCGAGGCTCAAGGACGAAGGAAAGGATCCGTTCATCCTCGACTGCAAGGCTCCTTCCATACCATATGAGGAATTCCTCGACGGCGAGGTGCGCTTCGCATCGCTCCGCCGTACATTCCCTGACAATGCCGACAGGCTCTTTGCAGAAGGCAAGGAATACGCCGCAAAGCGTTTCGAGGACCTGAGCAATAAATAAAGCGAGTGCCCATGCGTAGTAGCGCATGGGCACTTATCATCAGTCCAGAAAGTATACATCCGTAACGTATATCACTTCACAGGCACCGTTCCCGGTATCCTCACGGCTGACGCTGGAGTTCCAGGTAAAATAGCTCCCGTCGGGCTTGGAGCCGTATACATCTACAAGATAGCCTTTTATACGGATATGATCTCCTGTCTTTATCTTCATGATGTCCCTTTTGGCGATACCGTCCATTGGTATCAGGTGATTGTTGGAGGACTGGTATCCTATCATCTCCATACCGCCCATACGGAAGATATCCTCTTCGTTGTCAAGGCGCCAGTAGTACCAGCGTCCCTGCTGTGACCAGTGGAAATCTATGGTGCCGTTTCGTGCAGCCACCTGCCCCCAGGCTATGGCGATATCGCGGGGAGCCAGCTTAGATCCGAGGTCGAGCCCGCTGTAGTTCATGGTATGTACCACAAGGCCTTCTATATCGTAGGCGTACTTATATGTTATGTTCACATTGTATCCATTCACGTATTGGGAATCGTGACCCTTAGCCTCTGTCTGTACAGGCTCTTTTAGTCCGGGGACGCTTCGTCTCATTCCGAGAGTGGACGTCAGCTGCGAGTATCCCGTGATGAGCGACATGACCGTGACTACTGCTATAAGTGCCCATTCTTTTTTACTGAACATACTGTCACCGCCTTTTGTCGATGGTCATCCTAAGAACCTTGCAACGAACATGACCTCCGACAGATGTACCGGCTCTCTGTATACATACAGGAGCATGATCATACCCTCACT
>JAFYEQ010000237.1 GCA_017544185.1 Oscillospiraceae bacterium | reverse complement strand
GATATGTCGAGGTTCGATATATCATGCTTAGAGTATATCACACCTCGACATAGTTGTCAATACTTTTTTCGAAAGATCCGTAAGATCTGTAGAAGATATGCATAACGCAGCACCCTGCCGTCGTCGTATCGTACATGATGCACAAGATCCCCCGCATATGCGGGGGATCCGTGTGTCATATAACTATTCTTGATCTAAACCATGGATAGATGCGGGGGCATGGGGGCAGCAGCCCCCATTGGGGATGTGGCGATAGCCACACAGCCCCTTGTCCCTTGTCTCTTGTCCCTTGTCTCTATCAACTGTGGCAGCAGTTGCATCTCTTTACTGCGAAACAATATCAGAAGCAGAATAGTATAAGTGGTCTTCCGATCAGTCGCCTGTGGGGATGTACTCATCCGAGAGCTTGACGCTGGCCAGCGGAGCGCTCACACCGGCTGTAGCCTCGTAGTTGTACTCCGTACCGTTCATATCCACGAAGAGCCAGAAGTACATCTCGGGCATATCCTCGTAGGGACGGTATGCCATATCCAGATCTGCTATCCTCGTGGGCGTATCACCTTCGTTGAAGGAGATGTACCAATCGTGGTCGTCGCTTGTGATGTTCTTGTATATCACCCTTGCGCTGTGTCCGTTGATCGTGATGTTCTTGTACGGGAGGAACGCATAGGTATTGTAGCTGGAGTCGGATACCGCCATGCAGGTGGTGAGAGGAGCGTAGGACCCAAGGTCTCCCGTCTCCGGATCGATGTTGTACCAGCCTATGGAGTAGCCCTGCTCGCTGTATGTGGAGTCCATAGTGAAACCATACGTGGAGGTGGTAGGCAGTGTGAACTCATAGCCCAGAGGCGCATAGTAACGATCGGTCACTCCGTCGTTGAACCAGAAGCCGCCGTCGATCAATTGCTTTTTGCCCTTGTACCAGAACGCCACATCCACCGACGGAACGGCTTCCTCAGCGTATACGGCCTCTATGTACATATCCTCGGTTATAGGTCCGCTGTTGGCGGGATCGAACTCCTTGCCGTCGTATTCCCATCCGGTGAACATATGGAAGCCGTCGTCCTCGAGCACCGCCGTTGCAGCCCCGCCTCCGGGGTTATCCCACTGGCCCAGAGCATCTCCGTGATATACCTTGAATTCCTCTTCATGATCGCTGTAGCTGCCGTGGGTATTGTCTCTGGAATAGTGATACGTTACCGTGTGCTGTTCCTTCGGCTGCCACAGTGCGATGAACTTGAGCTCGTGATCGGGCATCTTCATGGGGAACTCAACGGCCTCTATGGACGGATCGTCCTCGTAGGTATAGTCATCGGTAAGATATGTCCAGCCTCTGAAGTCATAGCCGTTGCGGCGAGGGGTCTCCTCGGGATCGTCCATCTCGGGCGATCTGACGGTCTTGTCGTAATCGATCCACTGAGACAGACCACAGGATGTTGAGTCACCGAAGAAGCCGTGAGATATATATTCGCCGTCATCATACTCCAAAGACCATGAAACGCTGTAGTCCTTTCTGTTGTATTTGATCTCTACCACGGTGCTGCCGTCTGTTCTGATATACATCTGATAGAACGTCTGGGCATCCTCGAAGCCCGTATAGCTCTTTGCCTCCGCCGTGGTAAGGTCGCCTCCGATGCCCTCGAAGGTCTCCGTCTCGGCTGTCTCGTGATCATAGCCATCGATGACCTGCTGCTTATGCTCTACAGTGTAGGTGGTGAGCCACTTTGCAGTGAGCTCAAAGTCGCTCTTGACGGGCGTATCGAAGTCGTACTTCTCGCCGTCCTCCGTTGCCCAGTATGCGAAGGTGCATGTAGTGTACTGCGGCGTGGGATCCTCGGGACGGGGCAGCGTATCTCCCCATTCTACGGGATCTGACTTGAACGAGGTCACGTAGTAGGCGTTGGACGGGTAGAATGTTATGGTGTATGTGTACTTCTCCCAGTATGCCTCCAGCTTCAGATGAGCCGAGGTCACGGTATAGTTGAAGTTCCATTTTGCGCCCGTCTCGGCAACGTTCCATCCCTTGAACTCGGCATCCTCCCTTTCGGGACGTGTCAGATAGGGAGCATAGGAGTTGTAGGGGATCTGCCTCTCGTCTACGATGTCATCGCCGTCTATGTAGGTGATGGTGCAGTTCCAGCGAGCCTCGATGACGATATCGGTCGTCAGCCCGTCGGAGAACAGATACTCCTCGGACGAGCCCTTGATGTACCAGCCCGTGAATATATACTCATCCCATATGGGATCTGCGGGCTTCTCGGGCTTGCTGCCCTTGGTCAGGATCTGAGGAGGTATCACAGTACCACCCTTGGTGTCGAAGGTGACGGTGACCACCTCGGTCCATTTAGCAGTGAGCGTGATATCGGTCTTCACGGGATCGTTGAACATCCATATGTTGGTGCCGATATACCATCCGTCGAACCTGTAGCCCTCCTTTACGGGAGCCTCGGGCTCAAACGCAAACTTGCCGTAGGGCACCTTCTGTGCCTCAACTTCGCTGCCGCCGTCGGAGTCGAAGGTGACGGTATGCATTATCATGTTCCATGCGGCGTAGAGCGTGGTCTCACCTGTGATGGTGTCCTTGGAGAAGTCGAACTCCTTGCCGCTGCTCTTTCCGGTGTACCAGCCAACGAAGTCATATCCTTCCTTGACGGGATCCGTAGGAGCCGTGAGATATCCGCCGTCCTCGACATAGACGTCTTCTACGGTGCTGCCGCCGTCGGTATCGAAGTGTACGGGGAACTTGTCCTTCTCCACGAACTTAGCGGTCAGATACAGGTCACCGTATACGGGCGTGCCGAACTCGTATATGGTGCCGTCTGCCAGCGTCCAGCCTACGAAGCGGTATCCGCTGCGAACGGGCGCTGTGGGCTCCTCCAGCACATCGCCGCCGTATATGGACCTGATGGATATACTGTCAGAGCCGTCGTTGAACGTCACCGTATAGGTAGCCTTGGAGAAATCTGCCACCAGTGTGATATCCGCCGTAACAGGCGTATCGAAGCCGTAGGGCTCGCCCTTGTACAGCCAGCACTTGAAGATCTCTCCCTTTCTTACGGGAGCGGTGGGCTTTGTGACGCAGGTACCGTAGGGTATCTCCACAGTGGTCTTCTCATCACCGTTCAGGAACGTAACGGTGACATTATTTACCACAGGCTCAGGCTCCGGCTCCGGTCCGGGCTCAGGCTCAGGCTCGGGCGTAGGTGCGGGAGTCGGTGTAGGTGTAGGAGTTGGTGTAGGCTCCACCTCTTCCTTACTGGAGATCGTGGGAACATACACATAGTCGGAGGGGCCGGACGGTCCCACCGGGGAAACAGAGGGCACTATCGACGCGGGCGTATCGTCTGTATCCTTGATCTCTACCTTTATGATCTTATCCTCTGTATCGGTCTTGGTATCGGCCTTGACAGGGACAGCTCCTTCCTCGGATGCGGCGGGAACGACCTCTGCGGGAGCATCCTCAGCTTTTTCTTCCCGAACAGGCTGCTCATCGCTCTTCTCGTCTGTATCGGGAGCGGGCTCATCAGCCAGCTGTTCCTTGACGGCAGTAGCGTCCTCATCCGCAAAGGCCTCGGGTGCAGCCTCCTCGGGCCTCTTGTCATCGGACACAGCTACGTTGGAGGGGACATCCTCTCTCTCCGCGGGTACGTATCCATCTGCAGACCCGTCATCCTCGAGCTCCGGCATAGCCTCCCAGCCTGCGTCCATATCTGCGGCAGGCTCTATACCAGCTCCGTCGGTGCTGTCTGCGCTGTCGGAGCTGTCGATAACATCGGCACTGCCGGCGCCGTCGCTACTGCCTGCAGGACTGCCGTCGGCATCGGGATGGTCATCGTGGTGGTCATCGTCCTGTGCGTCGGGAACAGGCGCCTCGTGGGTATGGCCTTCATGGTGCGGTGAAGCAGCATCAGCAGACTGCTCCTCCCCGTCCATATCGGGGGCCTTCTCATCGGCGTCATCCACAGCCTTGACCTCGGGCTCTTCGGCAGTCGTACCGAAGAGCACTTCCTTCACCTCTTCGCAGACTACGGAGTTGAGCTTGATACCGCCGGACAGGTCCGAATCATAGACGACCTGGAGCGTGGAGCGCTTGATGGAGTACAGATCTGTTTCTGCCAGTATCTGGGTGTCGTCTGCGGGCGTGAAGCCGCCATCGTTGTTTTCATATACGAAGTAGGAATTGCCGTCTACCGAGGCATCCTTATCGGTCCTGCGGTCGGTCTTTATGATGACGCGCTTTTTCTCCGGGACAAACACAGTCTCGTCCTTGGGTGCGCCGTTCTCATCCAGGAGCGTCACCGCCACCTGTCCGTGGAACACGTCGAGCACGGTGATATAGTCGCCGTTGTCGTCTTTATATACTTTTACATGGAAGCTG
>JAFYEQ010000024.1 GCA_017544185.1 Oscillospiraceae bacterium | reverse complement strand
TACTGCGTTTCTTTTCTTTTTCCAGCTGTTCATTCGTCTTGTTCATTTGTATTGCCCCCCGGTATCGTCACATGGACGATGTTATCTCTCCCTTGTATGCGTTCAGATATGTCCAGCCTGAGATCACAGTCAGTACAGTGGATATCCATATCAGTACGGTAGATACGATCGGTATCACTGCGCCCTGTATGGGGAACGCATAGAAGAACAGCATGAACACGATAGTCACCATCGTGAAGGCCGTCTTCAGCTTGCCCCATATATTGGCAGGGACCACGATGCCCTTGTCAGCGGTAACGAGACGCAGTCCCGATACCATGAACTCACGCGCTATTATTATCAGCACGGGAACGGCTCCGCAAAGGCCTGTCTGCACGAAGCATACCAGAGCAGAGATGACCAGCACCTTGTCCGCCAGGGGATCTAAGAACTTGCCGAAGGTGGTGACCAGTCCCTTTGAGCGGGCGATGTGCCCGTCCAGCGCATCCGTCACGGATGCGGCGATGAAGAGCACAAGAGCTATCAGCTTTGATAGCGGTACTATATCGGTCAGCAGGAAGAATACGAAAAAGGGTACGAGTATTATCCGCAGACAGGTAAGTTTATTCGGCAGGTTCATATACAGCCTCCCCGATAAGATCGTAGTCCATGGTCTCAGTGATGCGCACGTCTACGTAGTCGCCCATGGTCAGGTGCTTTGAGGACGTGAAGTATATCTTGCCGTCGATATCGGGAGCATCCATGCTGCTGCGTCCGAAATAGCATTCGCCGTAGCGGTCGAAGCCCTCCGTCAGCACTGTCAGTGTCTTGTCCATGAAGCGTTCGTTGTTCTCGGCCATGATCATCATCTGCTGCTCCATGATGACGTCCGCACGATGCTGCTTGATGTCCTCGTCGATCTGACCGTCCATCTTGGCAGCGAGAGTGCCTTCCTCGGCAGAATAGGCAAAGCATCCGAGCCTGTCGAAGCGCGTATCCTTCACGAACTCGGACAGCTCCTCGAACTGCTCCTCTGTCTCCCCGGGGAAGCCTACCATCAAGGTAGTGCGCAGTATCACGTCGGGTATGCGGGTGCGTATACGGTCTATGACGGCGCGTATCTCGTCGCCCGTCTCGCCGCGGCGCATATCATGCAGCACCTTGTCGCTTATGTGCTGTATGGGCATATCTATGTACTTTACGATCTTGTCCTCTTCGGCGATCACGTCCAGCAGCTCGTCGGTGATCCTGTCGGGATAGCAGTAGAGCACGCGGATCCATTTCAGGCCGTCTATGCCGCAGAGCTTTTTGAGCAGCTCGGGGAGCTTAGGCTCGCCGTAGAGATCCACGCCGTAGCGCGTGGTGTCTTGTGCTATCACGCACAGCTCCGTCACGCCGTCGGCAGCGAGGGCGGATGCTTCCTCGATAAGGTCCTCCATAGGCACCGAACGGAAGGTACCGCGTATGGCGGGTATGGCACAGAATGCGCATCCGTTGGAGCAGCCCTCCGCGATCTTCAGGTATGAATAGTAGGGGAGAGTGGTCTGTATGCGTCCGCCTGTGAGAGGGAGATCTGTCTTCTTCCCGTAGGACTCCACCTGCTCGCCGTCCATGACCTGATGTACTATCTCGCATATCTTGTCGTTGCTTCCGATGCCCACACAGGCATCAGCCTCGGGTATCTCCTTTATGAGCTCCGACTTGTAGCGCTCAGCCAGACATCCCGTGACGATCAGCTTCTTTATGCGCCCTTCCTTCTTGAGCTGGGCGAACTCCAGTATATCGTCTATGGCCTCCTGCTTGGCCTCCTCGATGAAGCCGCAGGTATTTATTATCACCACATCTGCAAGTGCGGCGTCGCCTACCAGCTGACATCCGTCCTGCTTCAGCTTGTACAGCATCCTCTCTCCGTCTATCTGGTTCTTGGCACATCCGAGAGAGACCATGCCTATCCTTATCATATCATCACCCTTGATCGGTATCAGCGCGCATCAGCTCCTGAGCCTTCTCAGCACGCTTCTTTTCGGTATATTCGTCTATTATCGCACGGTACTCGTCCCTCTTCTGGGGAGAGGGTATGGTGAACGACCGTGTCACGTCGAACTTGTCATCGGCTACGGGAGTGAACTTCAGCGTCACCAAGAACTCACCGTCCGCCTCACATCTTGCGAAGGCCACCGCCTTGCGCTCGCCGTTGCCCAGCGTCTTGACGATGATCTGCGCATCGTCCG
>JAFYEQ010000236.1 GCA_017544185.1 Oscillospiraceae bacterium | reverse complement strand
GCCCTTGCCCTTGTTGGCGATATCTATCTCGGTGAGCGTCACCTTGCTCTGGCCGTTGCCATACTCGGAGTACATGTACGCAAGAGTGCCGGTGTTTGTCTTGATGACTGAGGAGATATAGCCATTCTCGTTATCGCTCTTTATATCGAAGAGCATCTTGCCCGATGGATCCGTGATCATGAGCCTATCGGAGAGCGTGAGCACCATATTCCCGCTGTTATCGAAGGTGATATCGGAAAGATATACCATATCCGAGGAGATGTCCGACAGCAGTGCCGACAGATCCAGCTTCTCAGACACTTCACCGGAGGGTGCGAACTTATACAGTATATAGGTATCGCTGCCGGAGCCGTCATCGGAATAGGATGTCTTCGAGAACAGGCAGTACATGGTGCCTGCATCATCAAAGGACACATTGCCGCGTATGCCGCCCCATTCCTCTGCGGAGACCTCTTCTACGGTGTATTCCTTCTTGAGGCCAGTCTCGTCAAAGGCTATGATCTTCTTTACCGATGAGCCGTCATCGTTGTTCTGGTCGTATGAGGAATAATACAGGCCGTCATGGTAGTTAACATTATAACTGATCTGGTAGCCCTGGGGAGCGTCCACATATGTGGGCTTGAATGCGAGGGTGCTCTTTACAGTGCTCTCATCCTGTACCAGACTTGAGGAGGTATTGTTGTCGGAAGGCTTCTTGGAGCAGCCTCCCAAGGGAGCAGAGAGCATAGCCGCAGCGGCTATCAGTGATATCGTCTTCGCTATCTTTTTGTTCATACTTTTCCTTTCTCTATCTCTGTGATATCATACATCCGCAGCAGGCGGTGCAGGCGGATGTGTCTTGGCGTAGGCCTTCTTGAGCCGCTTCTGGCGACGGTCCTCCAGCCTGTCGCGGATGAACAGAACGAACCTTGCGATGAGCTTAGCCATCACGAACATCAGGTATACCAGCGTGATCGCAGGTACCACCATGAGCACGGCCATAGGCAGTGCGAGCACCCTTGCCTTCAGCTCGGCTGCCCTCAGTGCGTTCTCGAACCAGGGGTAGGCAAAGCCTGTGCGCACCATCACGCTGTCATCCAGATCCTTGAAGCCCTGGATGAGCTTTATAACGTCGAACCTGTCTGTCTGGTCTATGATGACCGCGTTCTGGACGTTCTCCTTAGCGATGTTGGCAGCATAGCCGTCCACAGCCTCGGGTATGCACATCTCATATACCGTCAGTGCCGCACCGGAGGGTACGGACATATAAGGCACGTAGATATGCGGCTTGTCGCCGTAGGCCAGCTTGTCTGAGGTCTCCTGCGGGGACTTCACTACTCCGGATATGGTGTATATCTTTTCGCCCATCTTGACGGTCATACCGTCAACGTCCATGGCACCGAAGAGCTGCCATGCGGTCAGGTCGTCTATGACCATACAGTCGAGGTTTATATCGCTGTCGGTGTAGTACACCCCGTTCATGAGCTCCAGCGGGTGGAACACGAAGAAGTCGCCGGTAGTCACTGTGACAGTTATATCGTCCACTACCTTGCCGTCTATCTCCAGGGAAGAGGTGCGTTCACCATATGCACAGTCGGCCCACTGCATGATCTTGGAGTCCTTGTCCACCATGTTGGCGGTCTTCAGAGCGGTCTGCACAGCGCCTCTGTAGGTATACATCCCCTGCATGTCGAAGGACAGCAGCGTCGGGAAGAAGCAGGACACCTGCGCATATCTGCGATCCTCAGTCGACCATACATCAGGCGCGTTGGGACGGTGCTTGGATGACATCGTCCACACGTACAGCAGCACGCCTCCGGCGAGCAGCAAGAGCACGACGTTTATTATTATCAGCAGCGGTGGGATGCCCTTTATCGGAGGTCTCTTATCCGTATCGGGGATCACGCTCGCTGTCGGCGTTTCCTTGACAGATGTATCCATCCGTTGCGCTCCTTATCAGTTGGTATCGGCAGGACGTACATTCATACCGGGATTTATCGGCTTATTGGAAGTAGTGATGACGTACTCGCTGCCCGTAAGGCCCGATACAGCGGTCTTGGTATCATTGTTGGCCAGCTTCTGTATATCATATCTGGTAGCTACATAACGGTTGCCGAGAGGGCTGCTCTTGGACTCCATGACCAGTACGAAGTCGCCGTTGGAGTCGTGGCGTATCGCATTGTTGGGGAGCACCTGAGGATATGTCTGGCCCTTGGAGCCGAGGCCGATCGAGAGAGTATCACCGTTGGTGATATTAGAACCGGATACGGAGAATACCAGTACCTTCTGGCCCTGAGTATTGCTGTCGTTCTTGATCTCCTTCAGGGTGATGACCACGTCATCGCCGCCGAAATACCAGCCTGTGATCTCGGCCTTGTCGCCCACTCTCACCTTTCTGGCCTGATCGGCCTTTACGGAGAACTGGAGCTTGAAGCCCATATCGGTGACATTGATCTTGGCAAGTGCAGCACCTGCTTCGATCTTCTGGCCTACGGTTATATTCAGGGAATCAACGACGCCGTTGACCTTGGTGCGTACATACTGCTCGCCCTCGTTATCCTTCTTGATCTTGGCGATCTTCTCCTCCTGACGCTCTATCTCGCGCTGCTTGGACTCAAGATCGATCTGATCGGACTGGGCGGTGCTGGCATCGCTCTTCTGCTTTGTGGCCAACTCTATGCGAAGGTCGCTGATGGAAGATTCCTTGGTGGTGATCTCCTTCTCCTTCTCGCGGATCTGCTCCTT
>JAFYEQ010000235.1 GCA_017544185.1 Oscillospiraceae bacterium | reverse complement strand
GATAGTGCGGGACAAGTACGCCCATGATATAGGGCTCTTAGACGGCGCCGAGGAGATGCTGCGCACTCTTCGCAGAGCGGGCATACCAGTATGCGTGGCCACAGCCAACTCCCGCGAACTCACTATGTCGGTGCTCTCCGCCAACTCTATCGACGGTCTGATAGACCACGTAGTCACTACCGATGATACGGGCAGCACCAAGTCCGACCCGCTGATATTCCGCAGATGTGCGGAGCTCATGGGCACGTCCCCCGAGCTCACCGCTGTAGTGGAGGACTCGCCTCATTCAGCCAAGACCGCTATGGATGACGGGTTCTATACCATCGGTACCGACAGCCGTCACTACGGCGACTATGAGCAGATGCGCTCCTGTGCGGATATGTGCGTGAGAGACCTGAACGTGCTGATGGACAAGCTGAACATAGCCACAGGGTACGCTGTGACGAGATAACGAGGAGATCTGTATGGCTCAGTATGGATATAAGCTGTCGGGGTTCGCCCGCAGCGAAAAGTTCTTCGAGGCAGAGCACTACCTTGACAGGCGTCTAAAAGGCTTCACAAAGGCCAGCGCCACCTTCACCGATGACGGCTCCAGGACACAGGTATGGCAGCGCACTGCCGAGGACGGCACGGAGCAGACCGTGACACTGGTCAAGAACGTGACCGAGTCCGGAGTGATCGTATTCTCAGACATAGAGCTCAAGGAGCTCAAACACGGCGGCATCATCATGTACCTGAAGGACATCCCCATTCAGGCTGCCTTCGCCGCACTGTACTGGTACGGCTACATCAAACTGCGCTCCACGCCTGTGTACGGCATCCTGATCACCCGCGCGAAGATCGCGGGACTGGTCGCCATAATAGGTCTGGTGTACGCAGCGATCATAGGGCTCTCCACCAAGATCATATCCATAAGGCGCACCCCTGCCCGCACCCGTTGGATACAGACGGGCGGCCCCTTCTCCATAGTGGTGATACTCTATCTGCTGTGGTCATGGACCTTCAAGGGAGGTGGAGTGGACTTCAGGTCCTTCCTGATGAACATGCTGTACTCCCAGATAGCTCCCTTCCTGTTCGCATGGATATTGATACTCGTCATACGTAAGGTGATGGACAGAAAATGAAGAAAGTACTTCTCGGGATGAGCGGCGGCGTAGACAGCTCGGTATCCGCCATAAGGCTCATGGAGATGGGCTATGAGGTATGCGGATGCTCATTGGTGCTGTATGACGCAGATACCTGTGCCGTAAAGGATGGGGGCTGCTGCACCCCGAAAGATATATGCGATGCCAGATCTGTATGTGCAAAGCTGGGGATACGCCATATCACCCTTAGCTATCAGGATATGTTCAGAAAATACATCATATCCCCCTTCGTACAGAGCTACCTTGACGGCAAGACCCCCAATCCCTGCATAGAATGCAACCGCCATATGAAGTTCGGAGCCATGCTCGAAGCTGCCGAGGAGATGGGCTGCGACATGGTGGCCACGGGCCACTATGCGGACATACGTCTCAATAGCGATACCATGCGCTATGAGCTGTGCAGGCCTGCCGATCGGCGAAAGGACCAG
>JAFYEQ010000234.1 GCA_017544185.1 Oscillospiraceae bacterium | reverse complement strand
TCCTCCTGATAGAAAATCCTTGCATCAGACATGATAGTTTCCTCCTGTGATATGTATGTATTTATGTCCCTTGATGGGATCAGTGTATGCTTTGTCATCAGCTTATGCGGATGCCTTTGGATCTGGCAGCCGTGAGCCAGTCACTGTATTCCTCAAGGAGCCTTGAGTACAGCTCCTTGTCGTTTATCTTGACGATGTCGTTTATGCAGACGAAATTCGCATTGTCCACGAAGCGGCCTGTCATGGTGTCGAGCTTTGTAAGGAAGTCGAACTTCTCGCTCCCTATGCCTACGAATTTCCAGAATATATTATACCTCGAAGCCTCTGTGATCTCCGCCTTCGCTGCTGCCTTGTCGGAATTGTTGCCGTCGGTGATGAATATAACGAACGTGGATATGTCCGCGGGATCTCTGTGAGCATAGCGCTCTGTGATCTCCTTTATTATGGGAGCATAGGCGGTGCCGCCGAAGTGGTCCTTGCGGGAGAGTATCACTTTCTCTACATAGCCGTCGATATTGTCATAGTTCACGGGAGACAGCTCGAAATATACTGAATCAAAGAGATAGAACTCCATCTCCGCATTGTCATCGAAATGCATGGCTATGGGGAATATCCTCTCGAGCACATCCTGCACGGTGCCGTCCTTGTACATGGAGCGCATGGAGCCGGAATGGTCGAGCACGAATACTACTCTTGCCGCAGAAATGCTTATGTCCTGCTTCTTGGTGAGGTCTGCTACGATCTCCTTACGAAGGGAGATCTTATGATCGAGCTCAGCGTTCTTGGTGAGCCGGACGGGAGCGGTCTGTGCGGGCTGATCTGCCTGCATGGGCTTCTTTTTGAAAAGATCGGATATACCCATATTTCCTCCTTCGGATGCAGGATGACTGCCGAGACATATGTCCTGACATCTCAACTCTCAACTCTATCTAATGGTCACAGCGCCCTTCTGTATAGCGATGGTGCCGGTGCGGACGATCTCCTTTATGCCATAGCCCTCGATGAGGGAATGGAAGCGCTGGAGCACCTCGGTGGAGTCGGAGATCTCTATGGTCATGGACGTGGCGGTCAGGTCTATGACCTTGGCGCCCATAAGGTCGCAGAGCGTGAGTATCTCGCTGCGCTGCGCGGGAGCAGCGTTTATCTTGATCAGCTGGAGCTCGCGTTCGATGAGCTCATCGGCGGAGAGCATACGCACCTTGATGGTGTCTACCAGCTTGTTCAGCTGCTTCTCCAGCTGCTGTGCGGTGTGCTCATCGCCGTCGGCGATGATGGTGATCCTGGATATGGTAGGATCGTTGGTGGCCCCCACCGCAAGGGAGTCTATATTGAAGCCTCGTCTGGCGAACAGTCCGGATATGCGTGAGAGCACACCGGCATGGTTCTCCACGAGTACTGATACGGTATATTTCATGTGTATCTCCTTGCGGGCACTACAGCGTGGACTCCAGCTTGTATACATTGCACTCCAGCAGATAAGCGCTCTTGGAGGACGCCAGCTTCTCTATCTTCTCCTCGGCCTCTGCCATGGTGGACACTCTGTCCGCCTCTATGCCGTAGGCCTTGGCAAGGGCCACGAAGTCGGGATAGTTGCCTATGTCCGTGGCGATGAGCCTGTTCTCGTAGTTCTTGGTCTGGAGCTCGCGCACCATGCCAAGACGCTTGTTCTTCATGATGATGATCTTGACCGCAGCGTTCTCCTGGATCACTGTAGCCAGCTCCATCATCTGCATCTGGAATGAGCCGTCGCCGCAGATCGCCACCACCTCGCGGTCGGGGGAGGAAAGCTTCGCGCCCAGAGCGCAGGGGAGGGAGTATCCCATAGTTCCCATGCCGCCTGTGGTGAGGAAGCGTCCGCCCTCACGGAAGCCGAAGTTGTTGCAGGTCCAGATCTGGTTGGAGCCCACGTCGGCTACGCATATGGTATCATCGGGCAGCCTGTCGGAGAGGCGGCGTATGAACACCTTGGGGTTGATGTACCCCTCCGTCTCCTCGTTGGTGCTGACGATGTTCTTGATCTCGTGTATCTCGGTATGCCACTCGGCGTGGTCGTTGTCGTACTCCATGGCGCAGAGCTCGGTGAGTATCTCACGGCAGTCGCCTACGAGGGGTATGTCAACGCTGATGTTCTTGCCGATCTCGGCGGGGTCTACGTCTATGTGTATGATCGTCTTGCCCTCGGCTAAGAACGACGGTGAGCGCACCGCTCTGTCGCCGACCCTTGCGCCGATCATGACGATGGTATCACAGGTGTTCATGGCGGTATTGGCGGACCTGAGCCCGTGCATACCGATCATGCCAAGGTACATGGGGTCGTCTGTGGGGAACACGGACAGTCCCATCATAGTGGATACCGCAGGGATATGCGCCTTCTGTGCGAAGGAGCGCAGCTCCTTCTCCGCTCCCGACAGGAACACGCCGCCGCCTACTATCAGCAGGGGCTTCTCCGCGCTGTTGACAGCGTCGTGTATGCGCTGTATCTGCAGGGGGTTGCCCTTGAAGGCGGGCTTGTACGTGCGCATACGTATCTCCGAGGGGTACTCGAAGTTTATCATGCGCATCTGTACGTCCTGAGGCACGTCTATGAGCACAGGGCCCTTGCGTCCCGTGCCTGCAAGGTAGAATGCCTCCTTGAATATGCGGGGTATGTCGGCCGCTTCCTTGACGAGATAGCTGTACTTCACGAAGGGCTCAGCGGCACCTGTGATGTCTACCTCCTGGAACACGTCGCAGCCGATCTGGTCGGTGGATACCTGCCCCGTGATGCATATCAGGGGTATGCTGTCCGCATACGCCGTAGCGATGGCGGTGAGCAGATTCGTAGCACCGGGGCCCGAGGTGGCGATGCATACTCCCGGCTGACCGGTCATACGCGCATAGCCGCTGGCTGCGTGGCCTGCGTTGGCCTCATGGCGCACCAGTACGTGATGTATGTCTGACTCGTATAATTTATCGTAGAACGGGCAGATGGCTGCTCCCGGGTAGCCGAAAACGACTTTTACCCCTTCGAGCTCAAGACATTTTACCATCGCCTCAGCAGCAGTGATCATGGCAGCTCCTTTATACGTGAACATAGTGATGATATAATTATAATACAGATCTTGTCATAAGTCAAGAGGAAAGTGACCGGCGCCGTCAGTCGGACGGTAATGTACGGTACGACCGTTCCCGTCAACTCCTAACTCCTGACTATATATAATGCCGCTCTGCGCGGTGACGGAGCGGCACGATGTCACTGGTCCTTGGGGGCGGGCTTTATCTCGCCGATATAGCTCTCCGCATTCTTGATGAGGTTGAGCAAAGAGGATACGTAGAGCGGATAGCTCTCTGTCAGGGAGTTGGTGGTGATCACCGTCTGAGACAGGGCGCATTCGCGGACTGCTTCCTCCGACAGGGCCCTGCTGCGCTCTATGGCTGCCATAGCCAGACCGTCTGCAGCTGCCTCGCTCACTGTGAAGAACCGTCTGTCGTTCTTGGGGTCGGCACTGTACAGCGTGCGGAACACTCTGTATACCGACAGTGTGAGTATCCTTTCGATATATCCGGGGATAGCGGGGTCTCCGCTGTCCTCTGCCATGCCGAAGAGCACTGCTGTGCTGTCGCTCAGACGCTTCTGGGCCTGAGGGACGGGGGGAGCGGTGTCGGCGGGGCTCTCGATGACTGTCCCGGGCTCGGCAGAACGCCCCAGGAGATAGTCACATGTTACTCCGTAATAGTCAGCGGTCTTGACCAAAAACTCCAGACCGCATTCGCGTATGCCTTTCTCATAGTGCGACAGGAGCGCCTGAGATACGCCCAGATCGGCGGCTGCCTGCTTCTGGCTTATTTTACGCTCCTTCCGTAGGAGCGTGATCATACGAGAGAACTCTGTAGCCACCGGGTACACCACCTGCCGATACATAAAGACAAAAGGACAAAATACTTGCTGTATAATTATACCGTAAAACCTACTAAATGTAAATAGTTATTTTAGTCAAACACGGAAATATTTCCACGCAGATCTTGTGCAATATGACGATAATGTGTCATATACATAAAAGTATTGATTTATCTGTCCCGTCGTGGTATAATAAAACATGTTTGCGTAGGGTCAATAAAGGATGTTTGCACAGATATCAGGGGCGCCTTTGGAGCCCTACACAAAGAGAAGACGATAACGAAAACGGTGATGATATGTCATATTTGAAGCGGGCATGGGCGCAGATCCATCTCGACAGACTGGGAAAGAACATAGAGCAGCTCTCCGGGGCTGTGGATACACAGGTATGCTGCGTGGTGAAGGCCAACGCCTACGGCCACGACGACGGCACCATAGCCAGCTATCTGGAGCGGCGCCATGGGATATCCTTCTTTGCGGTGTCCAATATACGCGAGGCGCTTACTCTGCGTGAGCACGGCGTCACGGGGGAGATACTCATACTCGGCCATACCCCCGCATCATACGCAGGGGAGCTGTCACAGAACGACGTGATACAGACGGCGGTATCCTACGCCCACGCGAAGGAGCTGTCGGATGAGGCAGTGCGCTGCGGCATAAAGGTCAAGATACATATGGCCGTGGATACGGGCATGGGACGCATAGGCGAGCAGGCGGAGGACGCTGTGAAGGCGGTGCTGTCCGCGGCGGAGCTGCCCGGGATAGTGCTCGACGGCATATTCACCCACTTTGCGTCGGCTGACAGCACGGATGAAGAGGATACCGCGTACACCGAGGAGCAGAAGAGAGCCTTCTTCGCCGTGGCAGACGGTGTCAGGGAGCACATCCCCCTGCGCCATTCCCACTGCCTCAACTCCGCAGGGAGCCTGATACACTTCGATCCCCGCAGCACTCTTGCGAGGTTCGGTATACTGCTCTACGGGCTGAAGCCCGACAGATCGCTGACCTTGCCTGTGGATCTGCTGCCCGTGATGGATCTGAAGGCCGCAGTGAGCTACGTGAAGGTGCTCCCCGCAGGGAAGAGCATCAGCTACGGGCGCACATATACCACCGACAGGGAGACTGCGGTGGCTACAGTGCCCATAGGCTACGCCGACGGCTATCCCAGATCCCTGTCCGGGAAGGGCTATGTCCTCATAGGCGGACATCGGGCGCCGATCGTCGGCAGGATATGTATGGATCAGCTCATGTGCGACGTGACAGGCATCCCCGATGTACACGAGGGCACCGAGGTCACGCTCATAGGGCGCGACGGCGATGAGGTCATCACCGCCGATGATATCGCCGCTCTCACGGACACCATCGGCTACGAGATCGTATGCGGCATATCCAAGCGCGTCCCCCGTGTGATCACCGAGAACGGCGATGTTATCGCCGTAAGGGAATATTATTGATAGAGTTGGGATATGAGAGTTGAGAACGGGGTATTTAAGCGATCCTATGGGGCTGACACGCAGGTCAGCCCCTACAAGACAGAGTTGATATATGAGAGTTGAGAGTCAAGATGGTCGAAATGGTCCGTTTGGATCTTCGTTATCTCAACTCTCAACTCTCCACGTTCAACTCTCTCTTATGTTCCCTTCGTCGGTGAACCATATCTCATGATAGTCCTCATCGCGGCCGCATATGGATGTATAGCTCTTGTCCAGATCGCCGCTGCGGGCATTATACCCCACTCTGATGAAGCGGGGCTGGTCGCCGTCGGGCTCTACCGACCAGTAGAGGCGATGCGCATCGTAGGGGGAGCCGTCGGGGGGGATGTCCACGTCGGGCTCCCCGAACCTTTCTTTGAACTCATCTAAGGAAGACATATCCTTTATCGCGGACAGCACTTCGTCGTAGGGTATCGGCGGACCGGTGCGTCCGCGTTCGTATGCGTTGCCATTTATTATGACCACGTCCACCTGTCTTGAGGGGGTGACGGCGCATACTATGGCCTTGCCGCCGTATCCGTCGAAGTCACGGTCAAGGGCGCATACCTCTTGGGAGTATATGATGAACTTATCCAGTCCCACCTTGGCAGGGTCGTCGTTCATATTGCAGCCGCTGATATAGATATACCAGTACCGTCCGTCCTTTATGGCGGAGGACGAGGCGGTGAAATGGGCATCGCTGTTGTTGCCGCCCGACCCGCCGCGGGGACGGGACCATTCACACTCCGAGAGCCCCTTGGGGTACTCTGTCAGGAACTTATCTATATCCGAGCGGAGACTGTCGTTCTGCTTGTCGGACGAGAACGCCTTGTATATGGCATCGGCGTCACTTGCCTCAGCCAGCGCCAGCATCCCGTCAAGGGATTCCTGTTGGGCCATGGTGTCGAACACGATCTCATGCCGCCACTTGTCCGTGAACACCTGATACTGCATCCGGTCTATCGCCAGCTTCCCCCGCGAGAGGAGCAGTGCCAGCGCCGTCCCCACGGGGAGGATGTACAGCATCACACACCCTATAGTCATGATCACCTGCACTGCGTCGGAGCCCAGCCCCTGCGCGGTGCGCTTTTTATGTCTGCGCGAGGTGAAGATGGTGAGGACTATGCCGCCTATGAGCAGCCCTATGATCATGCCTATGATGATGATGATCACCACCAGCACTCCCAGCGCCATTGCGACCTGCATATGATCAGCTCCTTATACGGGACGGGAAAACGGACGTTGAAGGTAAAAGCATCGCTGCGTACAAGTATATCACACTTGCAGGCCGTCGTCAACCGATTTAAAAAAATATTGTAAACTGCTTAACATTATAAGGTTTACAATTTTCGGAGCGTGAGGTATAATATGATAGGATAATGTGGCATCATGTAATGATGCTGTGATACTATGAAAGGAGGCGGATGCATGAAGATCACGCTAAGGGATATGTGCTATATATCGCTCATGGCGGTGATGATAGCTGTATGCTCATGGATCAGTCTGCCTCTGGGAGCCGTGCCTATCACCTTCCAGACCTTCGGAGCGGCGGCGGCGCTGACCATACTGGGCGGCAGGCGCGGCACCCTGTCCATAGCGGTATACGTCGTGCTGGGACTGATAGGGATACCCGTGTTCGCGGGCTTCAAGGGCGGCGCAGCGGTGCTCTTCGGTATGACGGGCGGGTATATCTTCGGCTTCCTGCTGATGGGGCTGTGCTATACGCTGCTGACACGTTTTATCTCGGACGAGCTTCCCGTGAGGTGCGCGGCTCTCGGGCTGGGACTGCTGCTTTGCTATGCCTTCGGCACGATATGGTTCATGGTGCTGTACACCCGCACCAAGGGCCAGATCTCGGTCTTATCCGCGCTGGGGATGTGCGTGTTCCCCTTCATCATACCCGACATCATAAAGCTGGCCGTAGCCGTGCTGCTGGCAAGGCGCGTCACGCCGCTCATAGACAGGATACCGCCCTCCCGATAGGAAGGCGGTATCATACGTTCATGTATCATTGGAGGTCGTATGTTCAGACATATCATATTCGACTGCTTCGGCACGCTGATAGACACGGGCAGCGGCTCTGTGGAAGCTGCACGGCGGATACTTGAGGATGTGGGCTGTGATGCGGATCCCGTGCGGTGGTATGCCGAGTGGAAGGACGTAAAGCGCCGTATGATGCGGGAGGAGCCCTTCGATACGGAGCAGGAGATGTTCTGCCGCAGCCTCGGGGAGATGTTCATCAGGTATGGCATACACGCAGATCCCTACGAACATATCGCGCCCATGACCGACACGCTCTATGGCAGGCGGGAGCTGTTCCCCGACACCATAGCCGCACTTGACGCTCTGGACGCGGCGGGGACAGATCACGTGATCGGCTCCGTTACCGACAACGCGCCGATACTGCATTTCATGGAAGCGGACGGGCTCTCGAGGTATTTTCCCCGTGAGCGCATATTCACCTCCGAGGACCTGCGGGCATACAAGCCCGATCCCGCGTTCTATACCGCGATCGTCACAAAAATGGGCTGGGACGTGTCCGACTGCCTGTTCGTGGGGGACAGCATCACGGACGACGTGCTGGGCCCGCATACCGTAGGGATGCGGGCAGCACTCATCGACAGGAGCGGCACATATGCGGGAGATATGGTCCCCGACTATATACTGCGCTCACTTAGGGAGCTGACGGGCTTGGAATATCTGTCGCGGTAGGCCTTGGGGGTCATCCCCGCGATCTCCTTGAACACAGCTATGAACACGCTCTGGGTGGAGAAGCCGAGAGATGTGGATATGACCGAGCAGCTCAGGTCCGTCAGCCGCAGTAGGTTTTGAGCGGTATCCACCCGCGCCTCCTTGACGAAGCGCTTCAGGGGGATCCCCGTCTCCTGCCTGAACAGTCTTGACAGATAGGCGGGATGGAGCCCCTCCGCGGCTGCCAGTGCGTTCACGGAGAGATCGGCGCCCAAGTTCTCGTATATGTAGTCTATGCATCTGCGTATATGTAGCGATATCACCGTCTCCTTGCGTATCTCCTGCATACGTTCTGTGAAGTCGAGACACATATCCTTATAGAGCGAGCGTATGCTCTCCGATGTGGCGCCCTCGTCAGCCTTGAGCATATACAGGTCGCACAGGGCATGTGCCTCGGTCTGTCCCATACCCGCGTCCATGCATGCGGAGGCGATGGCGGACGCAGACATCACGAAGTGATACTTTATGTTCTGCAGCGGGTCGCGGGACAGGATCCTGTCATCTGTGAGCAGACCCATATCTCCCCGTGCGAGGGCATCTCCGACGGATACCGTATCACCGCCGCATATCAGGGCGTATGCCTGATGGGGCATATCCTCGGTGAGCCTGCGTCCGTCCATCTTGTATCTATACAGCAGAGCGTTGAGCTCCTGTCTTGCCTTCATATCATACCACCTTCGTAGGCTCGGAGCCTGATACGGATCCGACCTCCTTTTTCTGTCTCTCATATGATATCACTTTTCAGCTATAAAGTCAAGATATCAGATATAACCGCAGATCGTGATATGCTATAGTATCATCAGAGGTGATGATATGACCAACGATCTTACGACAGGGAGCGTCCGCGGGAAGCTGCTGGGGCTGTTCTTCCCCATGCTGCTCACCAATTTGCTCAAGCAGGTATACTCTATAGCCGATACGGCCATAGTCGGCAAGGGCCTCGGTGATGCCGCTCTGGGCTCGGTAGGGGACCTGGCCTCCATGTCCTTGTTCATCATAGGCTTTTCCATGGGGATGACAGGGGGCTTCGGAGTGATAGTCGCCCAGTGCTTCGGCTCGGGTGACAGCGCATCAGTGAGGAGAGCCGCTGCCATGTCGATAAAGCTGTCGGCTATACTGACGGTGATACTTACTGCGGCAGGATGCCTGCTGCTGCGCCCCGTGGTAGTCATGATGAAGACAGATCCTTCCTTGATCTCGGACAGTCTCACATACGGCTATATCATATTCGGCGGGCTGGCAGCAACGGTAGCGTATGATCTGTTCTCGGGGATGCTCCGCTCTGTGGGCGACAGCAGGACGCCCTTTACGGCGATAGTGATATCATCCGCTGTGAACATAGCTCTGGATATAGTGCTGATATTTATCGTGCATACGGGCGTAGAGGGAGCAGCGGCGGCTACAGTGGTATCGCAGGCGCTGTCTGCGGTGATATGCTGGGTCAGGATGCGGGATATACCGGAGCTGCGGATAGGGAAGGATGACTTCACGCGGGACAGGAGCATGGTCCTCCTGCTGCTGAAGAACGGTATCCCTATGGCGTGCATGAACTCGGTGACGGCGGTGGGATGCATGGTGGTGCAGGGGTATGTCAACGACTGCGGCGCGGCGTACACCTCGGCGTATTCGGTGTGCAGCAAGTATTTGAACTTGGCCATGCTCCCGTCCCTGACCGCAGGCTTCGCACTGATGTCCTTCGTGGGGCAGAATCACGGCGCGGGACAGATGCAGCGCATACGCCGCGGCGTGCGGGTATCGGTATGCATCGCGCTGATATCCTATCTGTGCATAGGTGCGGCCATGGTGTTCCTGCCCGATCTGCTGGCAGGAGCTATGCTCAGTGGCAGTGATACCATAGCCCTCACTGTCATATATCTGAGGATATGCGGAGCGGGGCTGATCCTACTTAACTTGCTGTTCGTGTTCCGCAATGCGATGCAGGGGATGGGATACCCTACTGTACCGATGCTGTCGGGTATAGCGGAGATGCTCTTCAGGATACCCGTGATAGCCCTGATGCTCCCTCGCATAGGCTTCAGTGCCGCCGGCTATGCCGAGATAGCCGCATGGGTCGGTGCGCTGGCGCTCGTCGCGGGCGCGTATATGTTACACACAAAGACCGGGCACAGTGAATGAGGACGATATCCGGCTTTTATCACAAAAACAGTTGACATCGGCGGATCGACTGTGGTATAATGTATGTATCTATAAGTTTATCCCACAGAATGGAGAGATAGTATGAGATACAGACGTGTAGCTGCCGCTCTGCTGGCAGCAGCGATGATGGTGCCTGCGAACGTGTCGGCCATAGATCTGCCCTTTGTCCCCATCGGCGGGGGCACATCGGATACCTCCGACACAGGCGATAAGAGGCCCGATCCCGACCCTGTGATCGAAAAGCCCGATCCCGACCCTGTGATCGAAAAGCCCGATCCCGAGCCCTACCACGATGACAGCGAGGATACGCTCCCTCTGTCCGATGACCGCAACGAGACCGATCCCATGCCGGTCGTGGATCCCGATCCTACGCCCGATCCCACGCCTTCGCCCTCATCCGATACCACGCCCTCCGGCGGCGGTGTCTATGTCCCTTCGGGCAAGGATACCGGATATGACAGCAGCTCGTCGGACAGCGACAGCAGAGACGACGACAGATCTGACAGCTCCTCCTCGGACGACGGCAGCGACAAGGGCAACGGCAAAAAGAAGACCACAGGCGGTACTGCTAAGTCGACCGCTGCGTATACAGGCGGCTGGTCCGTGACCTATACCGCCACGCCCACCTATACCCCCGACACCGTCAACAAGAGGGACAAGTCCAAGAGAGTGGAGATGAAGATCTCCGCACGTACAAACACCAAGGGCGATATCATCCTGGACTGGGACAAGGTGCCCAAGGCCGGCAAGTACACGGTATATCTCTACAACGGCGAGAAGTATGACAAGCTGGCCGAGACCGACAAGCCCACCTATACCCATAAGTCGACCAAGGGCGTGAAGACCTACAAGTTCATGGTGAGGTACAGCATAAGCGGCTCTATGTCCAGCGTCAGCGACTCCTTCAAGATCACCGTCACCCTCAGGGGCTCATCCAAGCCTGTGGTGAAGGCCACCGCCAAGGACGGCAAGGTGACGCTCAGGTGGGATGCGGTACCCGATGCGAAGCAGTATGCCGTATACCGCGTGAAGAAGGGCAAGATCATGAAGGTGACCGTCACCAAGAAGACTGCCATAAAGTTCGCTCAGCGCTCCGACGACACGGGCTACGCTGTAAAGGCCGAGGTCAACGGCAAGTGGACCACGATCACCAAGAAGGACATAGTCAGCGTTTGATCTGATCATAGACAAACGATCCCCCGAGCGCGTGATGCGTTCGGGGGCTTTGTATCATGATATGGTCTGCAGGAGATCCTCTATGCATCTGTTGACCTGCTCTGTCTGGCTCCTGAACAGCTCATGGCTCGCCGTCAGACCGTGCATAAAGAACAGCGTCGGTATGTCCTTGCGGACCGTGTCCGATAGCCAGTAGTGTACATCTCCCGATGAAGAACGATATATCTTTTCTGTCATAGGTCTCTCCGATCATCCGTAGGTGTAGCTCTCGATGCGCCATGTGCCGCCGTCGTATACGAATACCGCTCTCCCGGGCCCGTACAGATCATCGCCGTCAACGGTCTCGGCCGTGAAGCGGGATGCATCGGCGTCAGATATGGTGACGCCTCCGTCGGTGCGGAACATGAAGAAGGAACGCCCCGACTGCTTCGCATACAGCGCTCCGTCCTGCTCCGTGAGACACTCGCCGCATCCTTTCAGCAGCTCCGAGCGCAGCGGATCTGCACAGATATCCTCTATGTACGCGGTGAAGCTGTCCATAGTACCAAAGCGTCCATCGGTCACCCTCACGTACCCGTCGGGGGCGCCGTCCTCGGAGGTGTACATGGGGCTGGCCCCCATGACCGCCAGTATGACGCTCAGGTCCTGCATCCTTGTGACGGCGGTATCCTCCAAGGATATCTCCGTCCCGGTGTCCGCGGTGATGACAGTCTCATCGTAAGACGTATCCGTGACAGTAGTCGTGACGGTACTCATGACAGTATCCGTAACGGTACCTGCAGATCCCGCACACGCGGTCAGAGACACCGCCAGCACCGCACCCACGATCTTCTTGAGCATGATGTCCTCCATGTATGACATAAGGGAGCAGCCCTACGGCGCTCCCTCGTTTTTATCACAGATCTATGCAGAATGCCTTGCCCTCGTCGTCCTTGTCCTTGCCGTTTACGACAAAGTAAGCCTTGGAGCTCTTCACATAGACGTCGATGGTCTTTATGACCTTTCTCGTGCCGCCGCGGTATGCATCCTTGCACTTTGCGATGATATCCTCGGTGGTGTAGTTGTTGTTCTTTACCTGGTATACCAGAGTTTCCTTCTTCTCGGTAGTAGCCTTCTTAGCAGCCGGCTTCTTAGCTGCAGCAGGCTTCTCGGGAGCCTTAGCTTCAGCCTTAGCCTCAGCCTTTGCTGCAGTCTTCTTAGCAGCAGGCTTCTTCTCGGTGGCCTTAGCAGCGGTCTTCTTTGCAGCCGGTCTCTTAGCGGCTGTTTTCTTTGCAGCTGCCTTAGCAGCCGGTTTCTCTGCACCTGTGATGGCAGCTGCGGTCTCTGCAGCCTTATCGGCTACGGCCTCGGTAACGTCCTTGCCGGAAGCCACATCCTTGATGATGTCAGCAGCAGCTTCGATAACGTTCTCAGCAGCGGTCTTCTTCTTTTTTGATGTTCCCATGGTATGTCCTCCTTGATAAGATATTGATCCTTTGGGATCTTTATTCATGTATCGGTATCTCCGATAACAGGAGCTCCTTTACTTCAAAAAGGTCGTGCAGTATATATCTCGCCTTCGATCTCATCTCGTCGTCGGGCGGGAGCATATCCGGCACCATGATAGGGATAAAGCCGCCGTCATAGGCTGCTCTGATCCCGTTGTAGGAATCCTCCACCACATAGGTCTCGGACGGGTCGGCGTGCAGCTCCTCTGCAGCCGCTAAGAATATATCCGGGGCGGGCTTGCTCCGTGCGATCATATCGCCGCCTATCACCACGTCGAACCATCCTGCCAGTCCTGCAGCTCCCAGCTGCTCCATCACTACGGCTCTGCGGGTGGAAGAGGCCAGCGCCACAGACCATCCTGCGTTCTTCAGTGCCTCAAGGATCTCGCGGATCCCTTTTTTCATGGGGAGCCTGCCGCCGTCATATCTCTCGTGGAAAAGGGCGGACATCTCGGTGCGGTACTCATCATAGGGGAGATCCGCTCCGTAATGCTCTAAAAATATCTCCTTCGATCTGGCGGAGTTGGTGCCGATGCACTTGATGAAGGCGTCACGTACATCTCCCATGCCGTGCTTCGCGGCCGTCTCCTGCCAGCATTCCAGCACCTTTGACTCGGAATCGAAGATCACGCCGTCCATATCGAATATGATACTGTTCATGGTCATCTTTTCCTGCGCTCGGGATATCTGGTATAATAGCTTTCCTTGTCAGCGTACATGTGCTCGTCCGCGTCGTGCAGAGCGCTGCGCACATCCCTTGTATCCGAAGCGTATGCAGTGCCTATCGCGAACACCAGCCCCTCATACTTTGAAGCGGCCTGTTCCAGCTTTGCGTGGCCTTCCTCAAGATCTGCCTCTGTCACGTCTGTCAGTATCACGGCGAACTCATCGCCGCCCGAGCGGAATATATGATGTACGTCGAAGACCTCGCGCAGTGCTTCGGCTGCGTGCTTGAGCAGCATATCGCCTGCTGCATGGCCCTCGCCGTCGTTCACTGCCTTCAGTCCGTTCAGGTCCGCAAAGAGCACGCCCACGGACTTGCCGGAGCAGTCCTTTACCAGTTCATCCACATAGTTGTTCATCTCGTTGCGGTTCATGACGCCTGTGAGCATATCGGTAGAGCTGAGTATATGCAGCTTGTCTATCACGCGATAGCTGTACAGCTCGGAGGCCAGCACGAAGGTGGTCAGCTCCAGTGTCTCCTTGATCTTGTCCGCAGCATCCGCGCTGAAGTTTATGGCCCATATATATCCCAGCAGCTCGTCCTTGAATATCAGCGGGAAGAGCACGATGGTCTTGCCGCCCGCGCCGGTTATGGACTCCACCCATATGGGGTTGCGCTCCCTGACGGCTTCCATATCATGACTGTTCTTTATCATCAGGCAGTTGCTGCCGCCGATCGTGGCCTCCCAGGACTCGGCGATATCATAGAACGCATCGTCCACATAGGTCTCCATGGGCAGGAGCTTGGTATCCTTGGAGAAGGCCTCGCACAGTACATAGCAGGAGCGCTTCTCGGTGTCCATCATCAGTATGCAGCAGTGCTCGGAACCACACAGATCGCGGATGTCCTTGCATATGGACGTTATGGTCTCCTTGAAGTCCCCGGGGCTCCTGAGCTTGATACAGGTCTCCAGCACCGCCGATGCGATATCGGCGGATATAGTGGACATTCTCTTGGCATCAGGCTTCAGGTGTACCTCCATGATGTACATGCAATAGCATATATCACCGTCGTCGGGCCACAGGGGGAGGAAGGTCATATCGAACCACACGTCGAATCTTGCAGGATGCGCGTACGCATGGCGGGTGGTCTTCTTCACCGCAGCGTGGTAGCAGGAATCCTCGAAGTTCAGGTCGCGGGTCATATAGTCCGTATACTCCGAATTGGGTACGAATTCCCGTTTGAGCATGGCAAGATCCGGCGTCATAGGATGCTCGATGGTATCTATATATATCTTGTTCCCCGTGACGAGGCGCACCTTGCCGTAGGTGTCGCCACGCTTCTCCACGGAGACTACACAAGCCGCTATCGGCATACTTTCTGCTACTTGTTTAAAGTCCATATAATGCCCCCCGTGAGGCAGTATCCGTCGCTGCTGTCCCGATCGTTAAGTCACTTTCTTTTGCGTTCTGGATGTTCTGCGTAATATCGTTCCTTGTCAGCGTACATGCGTTCGTCGGATATGTGCATGGCATTTCGTATATCCCCGCCGCCTGCCTCGTAGTACATGCCTACGGCGAAGCTGATGCCCTGCGGGTCTGCTCTGAGTGCTGCTATGCGCTCCGTGAGGCTGTCCTCGGTCATCATGGGGGCGAATATCATAAACTCATCGCCGCCTGCACGGTAGATCTCGCAGCCGCTGAACACGTCCTTGAGTCTGGACGCCGCTCTTTTCAGGAGCTCATCGCCTGCGCCGTGCCCTTCTATATCGTTCACGGTCTTGAGACCGTTGAGGTCTGCGAAGATCACGCCATAGCTCTTCGGTACGGGCTCCGTACCGCTGATGTATCTGTCTACTCTGGCGTTCATCGCGTTGCGGTTGTATATGCCCGTCAGCAGATCCATGGAGCTCATGAACTCCAGACGGCGCAGCAGCTTCATATTCACTATCTCAGACGCGATGAAGTATGTGGTCAGCTCCAGTGTATCCTTGATGCTCTGAGCCTTGGACGGGTCGAAGTCCACTGCCCATATGTAGCCGATGGTCTCGTTGCCCGATCTGAGCGGGAAGAGCACAAGGGTATCTATGCCCGATCCCGCGAGAGAGCTGTACCATGCGGGGTCGCGCTCTTTGAGTATCTCCATATCCTGCGGGCTCTGTATGATCAGACAGTTGCTGCCCGCGATGGTGTCGTCCCAGGTCCTGACGATATCATAGAATTCAGGCCCCATGGGCAGATCCTGTACATCGCCC
>JAFYEQ010000233.1 GCA_017544185.1 Oscillospiraceae bacterium | reverse complement strand
GAGGATGAAGAAGATGAGGAAACGGTATACCATATAGATCATCTCCAGCTCAACACGCTGTACGGCGGCGTGGAGGACCTGCGGATCAAGGACGGTGTGACCGAGGTCGTGAACTACGACCACTATCTCATAGCCAGCTTCAACGACAAGAACGGCGATCCCTGCTACATCTCCTACGGGCCCATAGTGACCGACGAAAAGAGCTTCAACACCTGGGAACTGCTCGCGGACGGCCGCGACGTGGTCGTGAGCAACGTGGTGCTCTATCCTCTGGATGATAAGAGATACGGCACAGAGGGCGAGGACGGCAAAAGACTGGTAGATGTATACAAAGAAGGCGCAGGAGCCCTCAGCGCCATATTCGGCATGAACGTGCTGTATCTCAACGCCGAGGACACGCATGATGACGACACGGGCCGCTTCGTGACAGAGACCGTCACCGAGACCATATACAGGCCCTGGTGGCATTATGTGATATGCGTGGTCGATATATCAGGCTGCATCATGCTGCTCACCACGGGCAGGCGCAGACGCAGGAAAAGAGCCGCGTCCCCACCGGCCGATGACGGACGACAGGTCATCAGCGGTGAGGACCAAGACGGAGATGCTCACAGGTCTTGACCCTACATGGAGGAACTATGGCGAACTTTGAAAAGACGGAACTTGAGTTCGGGCATAAAAAGCAGGGAGGGCTGTGGCTGCTGTCCATAGGCATAGTGCTCATCGCAGCTACGATATTCGGTGGGAAGTTCCTTGTACACCCCATAATATTCCTGGCGGGATACTATGCCTTCTTCTATATCGTGAACATCAACAGGAAGGTAAGGGAAAAGCTGTCGCAGGGCGGCATATCCAAATTCCAGATAAAGATTATATATTTCTCCATCGCGGCGCTGTTCGTGCTGATGTTCTGCATTGCAGGACCGTTCATACCCTTATGGGACTGGCGCATGATATGGCTCGGGGTGATGCTCGCAACAGGGCTCCACTTCCTGCTGTGGTACCCTGTCCACGGGAAGTCTATGGTGATACTCGGCATCATATGCTCCCTGATAGCCGTATGCGGCTACGTCACGGATCTGCCCTACGCCGTCTTCGGCTATGCGGATGCAGCGGCAAAGATCGTGTGCGGTGTATATATGCTGTTCTTCTCAAAGCCTTCAAAGGGCTATATCTACAAAAAAGCTGCAAAATAGTACTGTAAACTCATAAAAGCACTTGAAAAAATAAAGAAAATATGCTACAATGTATGTTGTTGCTTTAAATGCTATATAAGGAGCGTGTTCAAATGGAACTGGAAATGGTCAAGTACTTATCCAAGCTCGCTAAGCTCTCCTACACCGATGAGGAGCTGGAGCAGGCGGTAAAGGACATGACGAGCATAATCGAGATAATGGATACCATCAAGGACATCGACGTTACCTACGATCCCTACAAGGACAACCACAATGTGTATCTTGAGGATCTGCGTGAGGACGTGGCTCAGCCCTCTCTCCCCACGGACAAGCTGCTGCAGAACGCAGTGAACCAGGATAACTGCTTCGTTGTACCCAAGGTAGTAGAGTAAAGGAGATGCCGTAATGACAGATAAGACCATAAAGGAGCTGCGCTCTCTCCTCGACAGCAAGGAGATCTCAGCGCCCGAGCTCACAAAGGCATACTTAGACCGTATCGACACCGTTGACAAGAAGCTGGACAGCTTCATCACGGTGACTCCCGAGCAGGCCATGGCCGCTGCGGAGAAGGCGCAGGAGCGCATAAACAAGGGCGAGGCTGCTCCTCTTACGGGCATACCCCTTGCCATAAAGGACAATATATGCACCGAGGGCGTGCTCACTACATGCGCATCCCGTATGCTGGAGAACTTCGTGCCTCCCTACAACGCCACCGTCATGGACAAGCTGGCAGCACAGGACGCTGTTATGCTGGGCAAGACCTCCATGGATGAGTTCGCCATGGGCGGCTCTACCCAGACCTCTGCCTTCGCAAAGACCCACAACCCCTACGATCTCGACCGCGTTCCCGGCGGCTCCTCCGGCGGCTCCGCTGCTGCAGTAGGCGGCGACCTCTGCGCTGCGTCCCTGGGTTCCGATACCGGCGGATCTATCCGTCAGCCCGCATCCTTCTGCGGCGTCACGGGCATCAAGCCCACCTACGGCAGAGTGTCCCGCTACGGTCTGGTGGCCTTCGCGTCCTCCTTCGACCAGATAGGGCCCATCGCCCGCTCCGCTGAGGACTGCGGCATCATACTCAACGCCATATCCGGCTACGACCCCCACGACGGCACCTCCTCCCACAACGCCGTGCCCGACTTCAACGAGAAGATCGGCAGCGGCATGAAGGGCGTAAAGATAGCCCTCGTAAAGGAG
>JAFYEQ010000232.1 GCA_017544185.1 Oscillospiraceae bacterium | reverse complement strand
TATGCATATTCCATCTTGTAGCCGATGCCGCTGACCGCCTTGATGTAGCTGGGATCGTGGGGATCGGGCTCGATCTTGGCGCGGATGCGGCGTATATGCTCAACTATGGTCTTGCGCACGCGGTAGGGGCGCTCATGCCATACACCGGAGTATATATCGTCTATGGAGCACGCGTCCCCCAGGTTCTGGAGAAGGTATGCCACGATGCCGTACTCTATGGCAGTCATGGCTACGGGCGTGCCGTTGGAATATACGCTGCGGGAGCGCATATCTATGCTGATGACGCCGTTTGACAGCGTGTGCGGCCTGCTCATGGAGCCCGCACTGCGGCGTATGAGCGCAGTTATCCTTGCACGCAGCTCAAAGGTATAGTGTATGTCGGCGCACATATCCGCGCCCCTTGACAGCGCGATGGTGGTGTATATCTCGTCGAGCGTGTCCGGGAGCATGAGTATGGGTATGTCCGAGAAGCTGCGGATGCGCTTTGCCACGTCATAGGCAGGGGCAGAGAGCCCCCCGTCTCGTATTATCAGCAGCTGTGCTCCTGCGGTGGATGAGATATATTCATCAGCAGTGGCGACGTTCATCTCCTCGCGCACCAGCAGACGCTGTACTTCACTGTCGCTCTTGACCCTCTTGTCTATGACGATCACATTAGGTCTGTACTTAGATGCAGTCAGACCGTTGGATGATAAGTATACTGACATGATGACCCTCCGTGTATCTGTAATGTTATGAGATCCGTTCTGTGTCTCTATAACGTATACAATCACGGAGGGTGGATCTTTTCAAAAAATTTTAGAATTTACAATTTGTTAACAATATCCCGATGTCGCCCGTCTCGGACAGGGGGTATCGACGACTGTCTACCGTAGATGTCCGACGTCGTTGATCAGCTCCATCACGGGGATGCCGATGGCGTTGGAACGATGCTCGAAGCGCAGTATGCTTATGGACGTCACATCCATATGGATCGAGGCGCATACGAAGGGGAAGGGGAGCCCCAGGATATGGTCGATGGCCGCGGAGGAGGATCCCCCGTGGGCAAAGAGCGCTATGGTGCGGCGGTCGTCGGTGCCTGTGGTATTGCGGTAGTATCTGCCCTCACGGACATGTCCCAGCTCAGCCAGGAAGGCGTCGGTCTCCTCGGCTATCATGCGCACGTTCTCCACGCACTTGTTCCCCGAGAACCATCTGCCCTCGGCCCATCCCGCATCCAGTAGGTCTCCGTCCTCAGCGGCCATCCTGTCAGTGATGACCCAGGGGCTGTCGTCGTGGTGATAGTCCCGCACGCCCTCGTGTCCCCACACGATCTCGTGCATATAGTCGAGTATCTGTATGTCCTTGCCGAGGATATCTGCTGTGTACTGCGCCGTCTGACGCGCCCTCCCCATAGATGAGGAGAATATCAGGTCTATGCCCTCGCTCTTCAGCCGCTCGGCGCATCTCTGCGCCTGTATATGCCCGGTCTCCGTCAGGCAGTCATTCCCGTAGTCCGGCTCACCGTGCCGTATGAAAAGTAGTCTCATAGTATCTCCGATCTTTAAAAGTATATGAGATAAGTATAACATATCAGACGCGTTATGTCAACCTTCAAGGCTTCCATGCCTCTTGTCATACATGCCTCACCATACTGCTCACTATAGTTGTCAGCGCCTGCAGCTGCTTATAGTCGAGCTTTTTTATGTCTTCATAGAGCTCGCTCACAAGAGCAGGGCTGTTATTGTCCGTATCGAAGAATTCTTTGGGTGTTACGCCGAGGTATTCGCAGATGTAGAAGAAGGACGACATCGACGGTAGAGACTTGCCCGTCTCTATCGAGTTTATATATCCCGGGTTCTGTCCTATGGACAGGCTCATGTCCCGTGCAGATATGCCCTTGTCCGACCGCAGCTTAGACAGTCTTAGTCCGAACCCATTTTCGTACATACACATCACCTCGCGATATATTATATACGATATGACATGAGATATTATTACATTATACACGGCAAAACACTTGACATATCATATTAAATATGATACAATATTTATATATGTAGCATTTGATGCTGCAAACGAAGAAAGCGAGGTGTCATATATGAAAAGATATGCTGTGTTGATCCTGTTATGTATCACAGGTATGCTGTTCGCAGGGTGTTCGAAGGAGGGACAAGCTGTAGCTAAAGCAGAAAATACATTGTTTCAAGAGGGAATGATCCCCTTTAGCGACGGAGGTTACTGGGGATTCCTTGACAAGGATGGCAATATTGCCATAAACCCTAATTATGATGATGTAAGGCCATTTTCCGATGGCCTTGCGAGAGTTGGTATAAGTTCTGATGATAAGATGCTTTATGGTTTTATCGATAAAGATGCCAATATGGTCATAGATACTCAGTTTGACTGGGTCTCCTATTTTCATGATGGGATAGCATTTGTGGAGGAAAACGGATATATCGGCGCCATAGATAAAGACGGCAGCTATGTGATCAACCCGCAGTATGAGCCTGGTGAGATAGCATTAGCAGGTAGTTACGGCTTTATACTAATAGACAGCGGTAACGGGTATTCCAATCTTTATGACAAGAATGGTGAAAAGATATCCGATGAAAGATATGCGGATCTAGAAGAGCAATTTATGCCTGGATATGTTTTTTCGTCATATGAAAGTTCAAGTACATTGATGTATGATCGTTACAGCGCTTACTATGAAAAGGAGATCTTCCCGCTCAAAAAGCCTAATGGCAACTGGTCATACATCAACGAAAAGGGCGTTTCAGTCTTAGATGTAAAGTATGATCGAGCATATAAATTTTCAGAAGGCTTTGCAATGATAGGAGTAGAAAAGGGAAACGGGGATGATAAAAAAACAAAATACGGATACATAGATGAGAAGGGAAAAGAAGTCATCAGTCCGCAGTTTGATCATGCAAGAGATTTTTCTGAGGGCATAGCAGTCGTAGGTATGGCAAAGAAGGGCGAAACTTACAGCTATTCATGCGGGTATATAGATACAGATGGAAAATACGTTATAAACCTAAAGTATGATTGGGCATATGACTTTTTTGATGGAACTGCAGTGGTAGAAAAGGGTGACAAGTATGATCTGATAGACAAGTCAGGACAGTCGCTGTTGGATAATACTTTAGACGCCCTTGGTTCGTGCAGTAGTGGCTGTCTGCTTTTCAAATCTGATGGGAAATATGGATATATAGATCCAAAAGGTCAAGTATTGATCGCAAATAAGTTTAACTGGTCTAGCCGTTTCTTTGATGATGGATATGCTCTTTATGCCGATGATGAGAAAAAGATAGGTATCATAGATCGTTCTGGCGAGATGATATGGAACAAGACCTATGACAGCATCTGGGGATGCGGCGATTTTTGTATCTATGAGGGATGCTATGAAACAAAGTCATATAAAAGCGACTATTGCTCTACTCATGATAATATACGCAGGGAACAGATAGAAAAAAGTTTAAAAGACGGGACGTTCATCGAAGGTAAATGGCAAAGCGAGGATGGATCTATCACGCTGACATGTAAAAAAGGAGGGGACAATGCATCGGTAACAGTAGAAGATCACGGTATGTGCTATGTATATACGTTTCATCTTTTTGAAGAAGGCGAAGGCTTTGGTATGCTCGATAGGAACGGATCTACGGAGTACTTTGTATCAGGACTAGCGCTTGATATAGACAGCTATTTATCCATAAGCAGGAGACATGAAGATGGATTCATTGATCTGTATCCTATCGGAGATAATGTGTGATACCTAGATCATATGATGTGTAACGGGATGCTTGCATCCCGTTACATTTGTTAACATTCTGTTAAAACGCATCATACCCCTTGCATTCATTGATCCGATGTGGTATAATATCATGGTGTGATGTGTATGTCTCCGTAGCTCAGCAGGATAGAGCGTTCGCCTCCTAAGCGAAAGGTCGCGCGTTCGAATCGCGCCGGGGACGCCATAGGTGATATGGGATGCCGGCGGGCATCCCATACGTGTATATACGTGTAAGGAGGACAGTATGACTAAGACCATTGATATCGAAGGCATGAAGTGCGGCCACTGCTCCGCTGCCGTGAAGAAGGCGCTGGAGAAGATCGAGGGCGTGACGTCCGCCGAGGTGAGCCATGAGACGGGCAAGGCCGTGGTAGAGCTGGCATGTGACGTGTCCGACGCCGTGCTGACCAAGGCTGTCACCGACGAGGACTTCACCGTCAAGGGCATCGCCTGATGGAGATACGCAGGCTCGGCCAAGGATCCCCACCGCAGGAGATAAAAACGGCTCTCAGGCTCGCTCTGAGAGTCTTTCTTGGATATGACGCCCCACTCTTCGTGCCCGAGGGGAAGGAACAGTTCAGGGCGTATATATACAGCGGCACCATCGAGGAAGCCATAGATAACGGCACCGCGTGCATCTATGCCGCCTATGAGGGGGATATGATCGGCATCATCGGCATAAACGGCGAAGGACATATCATACTCGCCTTCGTGGATGGCGACCATCAGCACATGGGCGTAGGCTCTGCCCTGATGGAAGCCCTTATGCGGGACTTCGCGGGATATCGTCTCACCGTCAACGCCGCACCCCCGGGCTACGGGTTCTACCGCAGGCACGGCTTCGTACCTACCTCCCCCGATGTCACCACCGACGGCCTGACCTATACCCCCATGGCAAGAGAGCAGAGTTGAGATAACGGGTATGCACCAAAGCGGCATACCCGTTGTTTTAGCTTTGTTGTACTATTCTTGATCTAAACCACTGATAGATGCATGGCATTGGGGCAGCAGCCCCCATTTGGGATGTGGCGATAGCCACATATTCCCGATGACTGCGTCAGCCGTCGCATCTCTTGTCCCTTGTCCCTTGTCCCTAGAGACCGCATCGGCAGCTGCATCTCTTTACTGCGAAACAATGATATAGAAGCAAAATAGTATCATAGCTTGGCCATGAGCGCGGTACATCCTGTCATGATATCGTCGAAGGCCGTGCTGAAGTCGCCGCTGTACCATGGGTCGGCCACATCTCTGCTGCTGCCCGCAAAGGACAGCAGCTTATGTATCTTCCCGTCCGGGTCGCCGCCGGTGATGCGCATGATATTGCGTATGTTGGCGCTGTCCATGCCGATGATGAGATCGTATGCGGCGTAGTCGGAGCGCCTGAGCTGTACGGCATGATGCTCATCGAAGGGTATGCCCCTGCGGTGCATCATGTCCTTGGCGGGAGGATAGATCGGGTTCCCTATGTCGCCCCATATCTCCTCCGTGCTGGTGGCGGAGGATGCACAAATAATGTCATCGCGCCCCGCGTCAGCTGCCAGCTTTTTCATGATATATTCCGCCATGGGGGAACGGCATATGTTCCCGTGGCAAACGAACATTATACGTATCATAGCGTATCCTTTCAGCCGATATTGCACAGATCCCCGCGGAGGATATAGCCGATCTTCGTGTAGCAGGCGTTGGATGCGGCATACCCGGCATCGGTGTACAGCGTGGGGAGGAAGCCCTGCGCCTTGGCCCTTATGGTGGCGCGGTAGACCAGGTTCTCCGCGTAGTGCGCCCTGCGCCGTTCGGGACGGGTGTATACCAGGTGCATGGACGCCATGCCGCCGCTGTGGTCGTACATGCAGCTGGCTACGTACTCGCCCTGCCCGTCCTTCCACAGGAACATATCCCCCGATCCTATAAAGCGGACCGCATCCTCGCGGTAGCTCTCGTCATCCTTCAGGTCGAACTGCTTCTCCTTATGGAACATGGCGATGAACTCTGTCACAGCGTCTGTATCATCCGGGGTGCAGATATGCATCTCGCCGTCTGCCCGGTCCTTCGGGCATATGGGCTCGGGACAGTCGTAGGCGTACATACCTCTCTTGACAGACATGGTCCTGCCCTCTTCCGCAGCTCTCCTGATGAAATGCTCCCCGACGGGGCGCTTTATATTGAAGGTATGGGTGCCGTCTAAGAGCTCCTGCTCCTTGGACAGCGCATAGGCCCTGTCCATCACGTCGGCGGGAGCATCGTCCGGGGTCCATACCCACACGGGATATGGGTGGCCCGAAAAGCATATGATCAGGCTCTTGTGATCTGTCAGCAGGAGCCTGTTGTTATCGTGCAGTATCTTACGCAGCACATAGAAGGTGTATCTGTCGCTCTCCAACAGCTCATCGTCTCTTTTATCGGCAAGATCGTCCATTGTATCTCCTTGTCTCCGCCCTCACAGCACATATCTTTTCAGCGGTGGTATCAGGCTCATCACGAACGACGACGCGAACGCCGCTGCCGCGAAGCATACAGCAAAGACCACCGTGACAGCGGCACATGCGGCGGCGTTCCCCGTGAGCGACACGGGCGTGATATCCAGCGCCTTGTACATGATGTTGATGAACAGCGGATGTATGAGGTACGCCCCGAAGCAGAGCCTGTCGATCGTCCACAGGGCCTTGGTCATATGTATGTCCATGCCGTCCGTGAACAGGTACAGCCCTACGGACATGGGTATGTATATCAGCTTTTCCAGAGCGGCGGCGTGGGGCATATCCCTGACGGTCATAAGTATTATTATAGCTCCGCATGATACTGTCACCACAGCTGCGGCAGCCTTTGGTATCCGCAGAGCATATCTCTCGGTATAGATCCCCATCAGCGGGTAGAACACGAACTGTGACGCCAGCGGCACCTCTACGGGTACGGAGAGCCCTATCTCGTTCAGGTACGGCAGTACGAAGGCTGCGGCCCCGACCACCATCAGGAGCATCTTCAGATCCTTCTCCTCGCATACGTCGGTATACGCCTTGAGGACGGGGAGTATCAGGTACAGCCCTATGAGGCCGTACAGGTACCACAGATGCGCCCAGCTCTGTCCCGTGACCGTTCGTATGACGGCCTCGGGTATGTAGGATATGCGTATGTCCCTGTGGTCGGACACGATCTCCATCAGCGCGAAGGGGACGCCGAACAGGAACAGCGCCAGCACTATGCGTTTGACGTACTTTGTGAGCATGGTGTCCATGGACAGTTTCCTGTCCTTGTCCAGCAGCAGCCTTCCCGTGATCATGAGAAAGCATGGCACGCCCCAGTTGGATATGTCCCTGCCTATGATCAGCAGGGTATATAGAGCGCTCCCCACGGGTATGCCGTACCTGTCGGGATACGCAGTCATACCGCTGCAGGTATGCAGGAATATGACCGATAAGGTGGCCAGTATGCGCAGTATACTGATACCGCTGCGCTTTGATGCTATATCATCCATACCGCACTAGCATCCTTTCCCGTCAGTACCGCAGGCTGCACCGGCGGTATCGGGGATCAGCACCGTATGTCCCAGCTCTTCGATGTACTTTTCCCAGCTGAGGAACACGCTGCCGTCCTCCCGAACGATGGCGGGAAGGCCTATATCGTGTATGGACTTACACCTGTCAAACACCGGGTCGCTGTCGCGGAGCACCAGAAAGTCCGACAGGTCTTTCAGACGGGCATTTATGTCGATGAAGCGATACTCGATCCCGTAGGCATCGAAGTTCAGCTTGCATGCTACACAGTCGGGACACATATCGCTGCCGTATACTATGAACATAACATCCTCCGTTATCCGTAAAAAAACAGCCCGACGTCGAGTCGGGCTGTGAAAGCGTCTGTAGTAAGATAACTTACTTGGACTTCTTAGCAACTACAGCAGCTGCTGCGAGAGCAACAGGGATAACTGCGAGTGCTATAGGAGAGTTACCGGTCTTGGGAGAAGGAGCGGGCTCAACAGGAGCGGGAGCCTCAGTCTCTTCAACTACCTCTTCCTCGACCTCGGGCTCTTCGATCTCTACGTCCTCTACCTCTTCTACTACCTCGTCCTCAACGAGCTCTTCGCCCTCACCCTCGAGGCCTGCAGCCATTGCGGATGCGGAAACAGCGGTAAGTACTACAGCGGAAGCTGCGAGAGCAGCAAGAAACTTCTTCATTTCGAATTACCTCCAAATTAATATGGGTTTGCCTTTGTATCCACTATTATAGCACATATGTCCCTATTATGCAAGACTAAATGTTTACCAAAAAAAGGGGCTGTTTTGTATGATCAGATATCATTCTCTACAAATATTATGACACTGTGGACAAAATTCAGTTACAAAGCGGAAACTGCAGCGTCAGCGCGCGATCTTCCGCGCCTCCACATAGTAGCGCTTGTCCTCTGCGTGGCCCATGGAGAAGGTCTTGCGGGGAAGGGCGCCGTCCTTGATCACCGTGGGGAACAGCTCATCCTTGCCCATGTATGGGAGTATGATGCCTACGGTATCGGGCTCATGGGACAGGCTGCGCACTACGTCCTCACCGTGTATATAGTCCACGGTGCCGCCCTTGCGCTTGATGTAGCTGTCGATGAACTCCTGTACGCTGCCTACCGTGAGATTGGTGGTGGGCTTCGTGATGCCTGCGCGGTAGGTCTCTCCGCCGAAGACCATCTCGAAGTACTGAGGGCAGTTGTTGTCGGTGAGACCGATGGCAGAGGTCATCTCTATCAGGAAGTCGCTGGGGTCTACGCCCTTGACCAGACGGTGTATCGCCTCGAACTCCAGAGCCTCACTGTGCAGGTTGACTACCTCCACCAGCGCATATCTGGCGGGATGCTCCGTCAGGTCCTCCTCGGGATGCGCAGCCTTCAGCTCCTCGTAGTATGCCTTGGCGGTGGCGAGGGAATGGTTGCCGTCGCCCATGGCGTAGAGCAGTACAGGCACGCCCGTTACGCAGGATCGCGCCTCGAAGTTCTCGCGGGAGCCCAGCTCATCGAGAGCGGCCTCTATGCGCCTTGCGCTGTCGCCCTGTACCAGGCGTCCCTCTATATGACCGCCCGACAGCATCAGGTCGAAGTCGTATACCGTCTCGAGATCTTCATCTGCAAGGGGCTCTATGACGGTCCTGGCGGGGTCGTCTATGAGTATCATGATATGCGGCAGCTCCAGAGATGCGCCTCTGCGCACTGCGAGCCTGGGAGGTATGCGCTCTGCCACGGTAGCCTCCGTAGCCCTCACCTGAGATATGCTGCCTCTGCGGTAGTCATATTTCTCCAGGTCTATCTTGCCCACGATGCCCTCGCGGATCTTGCCGGTGGAGTCGGTGCGGCGCACGTATATGAAGCAGTCCTTATACTCCTTGAACAGCCCCTCCGACAGGTACCTGTCCATATCATCATGTATCTTTGCTATGCGGTCGGCCTCGTCCTCTGCGCCAAGGTAAGCCTCGGGGAGTATGAGGTCCAGTGCGGAGGGAGCATCGCCTACGATGTCCCTTGCCTTCTCCCAGTACTCCTTCTGTGAGGTGAACTGATCGCAGGCGACCACTGCCCACTTGGTCATATCCGTATCCGAAGGCAGGAGGATATCTGCCGTGCTGAATGCTGTACTCATTTGTCTTTTCTCCTTCTGACCTTTACGGCCGTTGCCTTCATGGGCTTCACGGGGCGGCGCTGAGCGGCTTCAAATGCCATGCTCCGCGCCTGCTGCTCGAAATAGTTCTGGGCGTACATATGCTCGTCCTCATTGGGCGGTACATGTACGTAGCTGCCGTCGGGGAGCATCATACGCGCCTTGGCATCGTCGCGCATGAGCACGTCGAATATATCCAGCACCCGCTGTCTGATCTCCTTCGAGCGTATGGGTGCGGCCACTTCTACGCGCCTTGTGGTGTTTCGTGTCATGAAGTCGGCAGAGGATATGTACACCCTCGGGTCGTCCTTGCCGAATATATATATACGTGAGTGCTCCAGATAGCGCCCGACTATGCTGCGGACGGTGATATTCTCGGTCCTGCCCTCTATGCCCGGCACGAGGCAGCATATGCCGCGTATTACCATATCTACCTTGACTCCCGCGCAGGAGGCCTCTATCAGCTTGTCCATGATCACCTTGTCGGTGAGGGAGTTGAGCTTGAAGCCCAGATATCCGACACCGCCGTTCTTGACCTTGGCTATCTCGTAGTCTATGAGCTCTGTCACCTTGCTGCGCAGCGCCAGAGGCGCCACCATCAGTGAAGACGTGTTCTCCACCAGATTGCCGATGGACAGGGCGTGGAACACCCTGCTCGCTTCCGTGCCGATGTCTATGTCGGAGGTCAGCAGGGACAGGTCGGTATACAGCTCGGAGGTCTTCTCGTTATAGTTGCCGGTGCCTATCTGGGTCACGAACTGCAGATCGTTGCCGTTCTTGCGGGTGATGAGCAGCAGCTTGGAATGTACCTTCAGATGCTCAGGACCGTACATGACGATACAGCC
>JAFYEQ010000231.1 GCA_017544185.1 Oscillospiraceae bacterium | reverse complement strand
GATCCTCCGCCGAAGCTGCCGCCGGATCTACCCGATGAGCCGCCTCTTGAGGAGCCTCCGCGTGAGGATCCGTCGCCCGACATACCGCCGCCGGGGAAGCTGGGCATACTGCCGCCCGACGGGGACCCCGAGGGTGCGCCTGCGGGCATACTGCCCATCATCTTCTCCATCATGGTGTCTGCCGACTGACCTGCGCTGACCTCTACCGCACCTGCGTTGAGGTTCTTGAACTGGTCGGCTACGTCCAGCTTGCCGCCCTGACCTATGCCGATGACCAGTACGATCGTGGCCGATCCGACCACTATGCCCAGAGACGTCAGTGCACACTTGGAGCGATTGGACAGGATATTTATGAATACTGTTTTGAGCAGTTCTGATATACGCATACAGATCATTCCTTGTCGCTGAGCTCTATCTCTGCGAGCACCTTGTCGCCTGCGGATATGCCGCTCTTGATCTCCACGTTCCTGCCGTCGGTGAAGCCCGTTACGACCTCCTTCTCGATGACGTTCCCTGCGTCGTCGTATACCTTGACGTAGGACGCGCCGTCTCTGAAGGTCACGGCATTGACGTTGACGCTGAGCACGCCCGCAGCCTGCTTCTCGATGAAGGCTATCTCGCCTGTCATGCCTTCCAGCACGTTGAGACCGCTCTCATCCTCCAGCTTTACTGTTACGGTGTAGCTCACAGAGCCGCTGGATCTGGCGGGCTCGGTGGATATGGTATCTATATGTCCATCGAAGGTCTTGCCCTCGTAGGCTGTGAGGGTGACGGAGCATTCCTGACCTACGGTGAGAGAGGTGATATCCTCTTCGGATACCGATGCGGATAGGTATATGTACCTCTTGTCCATCAGTGTTACTAGGGTCATCTCTGCCTGTACCTTGTCGCCCTCTGCTGCGCTGATCTGGGACACTGCGCCCGCTACGGGAGCGTATACTATGCCGCCGCTCTCCACGCTCTTGCAGAACTCGTCGTATTCCTCCACGAGCTCGTCATATGCCTTCTGCTTGGAGGCTACGGTGTTCTCCAGAGATGCCATGGTCTGGTCGTAGACCGCCTTGGCGTTGGATGCATCGGTGACTGCCTGATCTGCCTTCTGCTTCGCTTCACGGTCGTTGGCAGCACTGTCTACGCTGCCTGTCTTTATGCTCAGCTCTGCGGAGGATATATCGTCGCCCAGCTTGTCCATCTTTTCCTTGAGCGAGTCTGCGTCGTTGGTACCGTACTTCTCGGTGAAGCTCTCCTTCAGGTCGTTGTAGGCTTCCTGCGCCTCCTCGATGACCTCGTTGTAGTCGTCCATCTCCGACTTATAAGCCTTGGTGACCTTCTCGTGCTCCTTCTGAGTGTCCTCGAGAGCCTCTATCTTGTCCTCGTAGGCTTCCTTGCGGTCGGCGATCTTCTCCTGCTGGTCCTTGTCGTAGGCGCTGTAGTACAGCTTAGCCAGATTATACGCCTCGCCTGCCTCGGTGAGCGTCCTCTTGGCGGTGGTCATCTTCTTCTGAGCGGTGGTGACGGTATTATTGCTGTTGGACTGATCGTTGTTCTGCTGAGTCGAAGACATGCCGTTGTTATTGTTGTTATTATTGTTGTTGTTATCGGTGCTCTGAGTGGATGAGAGCGAAGCGCTGGCAGCTGAGTTCACCGCGTCCTCATACTCGTCCACAGCGTCGTCATAGTCCTGCTGAGCCTTCTCGTATGCGCTCTTGGCATCCTCATAGGTCTTCCGGCGCTCGGTATAGTCAGCTTCCTTGTCGGCGATGCTCTCCTTGTAGTCCTCGTACTCGTCCTTGGCTGCCTCTACTGCGTCTGCATTGGCGGTATCTACAGCCTGGAGCTCCTTGTACTTCTTCTCCATGTCCTTGTAGGTCTGCTTGCACTCGTCTACCTTATCCTCGGCTGCGGTGAGCTTGGCGTAGTCCTTGTCATAGGTGCCGGAAAGCTCAGTATACTCCGACAGCTCCTCACGCAGGGAGTCAAGGGACTTCTGCTCCGACTGCTCGCTGGCAGCGGACTTTTCCTTGTAGCTGCTGTACTCTGCCTGTGCGCTGGCGCCCTTGGCTACGGTGCTGTCATAGGTCTGCTTCGCATCGGCGGACTTGGTCTTGTAGGACAGCTCTGCTTCATCGAGCTGGAGAGCTGCATCGGCGATCTTGTCCTCATAGTCTGCCTTTACCTCGTCGATGTCATCGGCGGACAGCTTGAGCAGAGGGTCGCCCTCCTCAACGGTGGTGCCCACCTTGACGTATATCTCCTCCACCTCGGCGGAGGCAGGATAGGTCACATAATCTCTCTCGATGGACACGGTACCGCTCTCTGACGTACCGATGGTGATGTTCCCATGGGATACGGTATACTCCCTGTACTGGGTAGAGGTATCCTCGGTGGCCTTGGCGGTATTCACCTTATACAATGCCGCAGCAGACCCCGTTACCGCTGTCAGTGCGATGACAGCGATGACTATCCTTTTTGCTCTTTTCTTTTTCCTTGCGTTCTTACGCTCTTCTCTTATGGTCATATCACCGTCTCCTTTGTCTTCTCATAGCTACATTATCCCATATCTACCTTAAACTAATCTTAAGTTATGGTGATATGTGTATGAAAAGACATTTCAAAGTTCCATGAAAAAGGGTATTGACAAATTCCCAAAAATATGGTACAATGAGATAGGCGAGGTGATATGATGACAGATATACTTATCATAGAGGACAATGAGGACTTAGGGCAGCTGCTGGCCGATCTCATGAGGCGGGAGGGATTCTCGGTAAGTCTTGCCAAAAGCGCTGAGGAGGGACTGGAGCTGTTGGGGCAGGAGGTGTTCAGACTGCTGCTCCTTGATGTGATGCTCCCGGGCAGGGATGGCTTCGAGGCTCTGTCGGAGATACGGCGCAGCCGTGATATGCCCGTGATCATGATGAGCGCCATGACAGATGACGACAGCAAGATCAAGGGCATGGAGATAGGGGCGGATGACTATATCGACAAGCCCTTCTCCTTCCCCGTGATCGCATCCAAGGTGAAGGCGCTGATGCGCCGCACATACGAGAGAGTTACCGAAAAGGAACTGCTCACAGCCTGTGGCATCACCGTGGATACAGGCGCCCGCAGGGCATACAAGGACGGCAAAGAGATAGGCATGAACGGCAAGGAGTACGATCTGCTGGTGTACCTGATGAGACATAAAGGACAGGCTCTGAGCAAGGAAGTGATATTCAACGCGGTATGGGGCGAGGACTGCTGCTCCGAGCTCGCCTCACTGAGCGTATACATAAGCTGGCTCCGCGACAAGATCGAGGACGATCCCAAGAAGCCCCGCCTGATACAGACGGTATACCGCGTAGGCTATCGTTTCGGAGACGGCCAATGAGCGGCTATATCAAACGGACAGCGATAGTGCTCATCGTGCTCATCGCGGCGGCGCTGGTGCTGAACATCGCTGCGAGGGACATCATCGGAGACCGCAATACCGAGCGCAACGTGGTGGTGCAGCGCATCACCCGTGAGATATCCCAGACCATAGAGGGCACCGAGGTCACCGAGGAGAGCCTGCGGGACGCGGTGGATACGGTGTTCTATCGGCGCGTGACCGAATGGGAGCAGCTCTACGGCTGCGACAGCGCCCCCGAGGATGTGGATATCATCATGACAGGAGAGGCGGATGGCTCCGACGCGGATATCATCGGCGGCAATGACACGCTGATATGCGGCATATACGACGGCGACAGACTGGTGGCGCTGGCGGTACACAGGTTCGGCAGGTCGGTATACGAGAGGATCGTGACTGTCATGAACGCGGCGCTGATCGTATGCGCTGCGGTGGTGCTGGTATACTCTCTCTGGGTGTATCGTCGGATACTGCTGCCCTTTGAGAGACTGTCCGACAGGCCCGAGCGTATGGCAAGGGGAGACCTGGAGGAGAAGCTGCCCGAGCGCCGTGACAGGTATCTCGGCAAGTTCGTATGGGGCATGAACATGCTGGCGGACAAGCTAGGTCATGACAGACAGACCATACTCAAGATCTCCCTTGACCGCGAGAGGACCATGACCGCCCTTGCACACGGTATAAAGACGCCTGTGGCGAATATCAAGCTGATGTGCGAGGCCATATCCACGGGGCTCTACTCAAAGGACGGCAGCATAAACGAGGAGGATGCGAAGCTGGCTGCGCGTATTGACAAAAACGCCGATGACATACATGCGATCGTGCTGCAGCTGCTGGATACGTCGGGGTCGGTGATATACGACTTCGATCCGCATACATCTCCCTTCTACCGTAAGGAGATCGCCCGCAGGATCACCGAGGAATACGGCAGACGGCTGGAGATAGCCCGTATCCCCTTTGAGATAAAGTCGAAGGGCGACGTGATGATCAACAGCGACATAGACGGCATACTCCGCATCCTTCGCCAGCTCATGGACAACGCTGTGAAGTACGGCGACGGCACCGGCATAGTGCTAGATCTCGACAAGACCGACGAGGGGCATTTCATATCCGTCCGCAACAAGGGCACGCCGTTGCCCGAGAGCGAGCTCCCGTTCGTGTGGGGGAGCTACTGGCGCGGCTCCAATTCCGAGGGCATAGAGGGCAGCGGCGTGGGTCTCTATGAGGCGCGGTGCATCGCCCGCGCTCTGGGAGGAGACATACGCATGAGGACATACGATGACATGACCGAGACAGAGCTGATGCTGCCGCTGTAGAGGACGTATGACGCTTTCATACACACACGAAAAAGGCACACACGATCCCGGAGGGATGTGTGTGCCTGACTGTCATTGTTACTGCAGGTGGTCGAGCCAGTCGGAGAACTGTGAGAGCACGTTGCGGTAGAGCTCGTCGTCGGAAGCCTTCTTCAGGTCCTTCATGCAGGAGAAGCCCGTATTGTCGCGCTTGCGCCCCTGCATATCATCAAGGCTCCTCAGGTAGTCGAAGCGCTCCGTGCCGATGCCGATGAACTGTATGAACACGTTCATATCCGAGCACTTGCGGATGATCCTGTCGGTCTCGGGCTTGTCGGCGTTGTCGCCGTCGGTGATGAAGAGTATGAACGTGGGGGCCCCGTCATCCACGATGGGGGGTATCACGGTGGCCTTCGTCTTGCCGAAGAGGCCGCCCTTGGATGCGGTCTCGCCGCCCTCTATGATGATGCTCAGTACCGGCGCGTACTTCGTTCCGCCCATGGGATAGTCCGATGATATGATCACGTCACGCACGTAGTTTGCGTAGTTGGACAGTCCCAGAGGCTCCATCCTGCGGTAGTCGCTCTGGAACAGGAACACGTCTAAGGAGCCGTTGTCGTCGAAGGTGAGCCCTAAGGGCACCAGCCTGTCCAGCGTCTCCTGTACCACGCCTGTCCTGTACAGGCTGCCCATGGATCCGCTGTAGTCTATCACTACCACGACCTTCGCTCTCATATCCCCCAGATCTATGCGGGTGGTCTTGCTCAGGCTCACCACGCACTTTGACAGGTTGACCACATGCTTCTCCAGCTTGACCTTGTCCTTGGACAGACTGATCTTGCTCATGATCTTCTCTGTGACCTGAGCCTCGGTCTTCTTGAGGGACACTCCCTTTGAGGGAGCGGGTGCAGAAGCGCCCGCTACAGGCACGGGCGTCGGAGCGCCCGGTGCAGGAGCAGGAGCAGCTGCGGGCACATCGTCATCCGCCTCGGTACCGCCGAAGGACGCCAGCAGTGCCGACAGTCCGCCGTTCATGCCCTTGGCAGCGGCTGCTATGCGCCACTCGCCCTTCTTGTATATCTCTATGGATATGATCGCCTTCTCGGCCTTGAAGTCCTTGCCCGATACGTCCATACGCACGGGCTCGCGTCCGCTCTGGGACACCACCACGCTGTGGGCGGCTATATCTCCCATGACCCCGTCTCCGTCTACACTAACGGTGAACACCAGCTTGGCGACAGACGCGGGAAGGGCATCCAGCTTCACGGTGAATACCGCAGCATTGCCCTTGGCGGTATACTTTATCTCCCCTGCGGGGGATGAGGTCTGATTGTAGAATACCATATACCTGTCGTCGGACAGTATATCATTGCTGTCCACGCCAAAGCAGGTATGATCGTAAACTGCGCTGCCGGATATGCTCATCTCGACCTGCAGCTCACGGCTCAGGTCAAAGTGGTCGCCCAGCTTTGCGCGCATTCCTCTTACAAGTTCCATATATGCTCCGATCTGTAAGTCATTGAAGGATGTTATATCATCGGCTATGATCAGTCATCGAACTGGAACAGGTCTCCCGAGGATACCCATTCGCTCTCATGAGCTACCGAGAGATCAAGCTCTTCCCCGTTCTCCAGCGCCTTGAATATGTCTTCTATACATACATACCCATTTTTCTTGTATATATCGGGATGCTTATCGGGATCGATGACATATGATCTGCCGAGGAACAGAGGGGCATCGACGTACTTTTTCACGGCCTTGTCGTAGCTCTTCTTTGATACCTTCTTGTCGTTGATGATATGATAGGGATCGTTCCCGCCGCCGATATATTCGCCGTTCTCGCTGAAAAATACCCTTTCGGCCGTGCCGTTGTCCTTTACACGGACAAGCTCGTTCATGATGACGCCCATGCCGGCATAGTAGGTGTCGAGCAGTCCCGAGGACGGGAGATATACCACCTCTCCGCCGCTGCCGAAGCCGTATCCGCCTGCATGTCTCACGGGGATGACAGCGCCGTTGGCCCAGGTGTAGACATCGACGCAGCTAGCATGTGTATCACATGGGGATACGAAGAGCTCCGGGATATCGTCGCCTGTGATATCATAGAGGGAGCACATGGGGTCGGTGCCTTCGACAGAAGCTTTCTTGACTATGCTGCGATATCCGTCGATATATGTCTTTGCTTTGATCCGGCACATCACCTCTGCGGGGACCGAGGTCTCGCCTTCGGCGCGGCCTTTTAGTGCAGCTACACGATAGGTATATCCCACGCCGCTCTCCAGTCCTTTTATCACGGCTCTTGTACCGCGCACGGTGCCGTATCTCTGCCATTCGTTCTTAGAGTCGTCCCATCGGTAGATGCGGTACTTGTCTGCGCCCTTTACTGCGTCCCAGCTCAGTACGGCAGCTCCTATCCTGCTCTCGACTTTGAGGTCTGCAGGTGCAGCCAGCTTCTCCGAGGCTGCACAGACAGCAGGGGACATGGCTCCCGTCGGGAGTACCGCCAACGTCATGACCGTCAGTGCTGAGAGCACTGTACATACTATCTTTTTCATAGGTACCTCGCTGCTATCAGTCCATGCTGACGCTTATGCCGCCTCTGCGCTCGGAGGGCTGTATGATCACAGTCACCGACTGGCCGCCGTTCCATTCGAACTGATAGGATTCGCCCGAGGTCTGTCCGATGAAGGTCTTCCATGACACGTCCGCAGTGACCTGGGGATCGCAGGGGCCGTTGCCCACCCAGCATATCACGGCGTCGGGATCTACGGATATGGTCTGACGGTTCACGGCGTTGGACAGTACTATCGGGTTGCCGTCGGACAGTACAGCCACATAGGAGCTGTCGCCCCTGCCTGTGAGGGTGGTGGTACATAAGCCCTTCTGGGAGAGTATGCCTACGCCGATGAAGCGGACGCTGTAGTCACATTCCTGACTGAAGGCCAGTATGTTCTCCGACTCCACGGAGATCATCTCGCCGGGAGCGAGACGGTATACCACTACGTGCTGGCCGTAGTTGGCATAGTAGGTCACGGAGTCGCCGTTCATCATCACCTTCATGAGGGGGAGGTTCTCGCCTGTGACACGTCTGGCAAGAGATCCCAGCAGAGCCTGTCCCAGATTGTTGTTGGCGTTGGGGCCGATGAGCACCTTATCGAAGCGGTAGTTCTTTCCGCCGATGTTCTCGCCTGCGATGAATGCGCCTGCCTTGGCGTATATAGCATCCATGCCCTGACAGGTCACCATAAGTGTAAGCTCGTTGACAGTTTCAAATGTGATCATATCCGGTCTCCTATCCTTCTACCTCTACGCCGTAAAACTCACAAAGGCCTGCGAGGTCTCTTGCTACGCCATTGCCTATGGCGTTGAATTTCCACGTATCATTGTGCTTGTATATCTCGCCGATCATCATAGACGTTACATTGGAGTAGTACTCATCCATCATGAAGCTGGCCAGCTCTCTTCCGCTGCTGTCCATGATGCGTACGTACGCATCCTTGATCATGCTGAAGTCAAGTCTGTTCTCCACCGCCTCGTTGATGGTGAGCACGAACACGATCTTCGTCACGTTCGGCGAGAG
>JAFYEQ010000230.1 GCA_017544185.1 Oscillospiraceae bacterium | reverse complement strand
TCGTCCACGGGAGAGGTCATCATCCAGTCGTTGTCGTAGTAGAACTTGATCTGCTCGAAGGGCTCGGATGGGACCTCACCGTCCACGTACAGGCGGCGGTTGGTATAGAAGCCGCGAACTACGTCCTGACGCGCCTTTATGCCCACCTTGTACCATCCGTCGGCAGGAACGTCCATCATCCAGTTCACGGTCATGCCCGTCTTGTCCCAAGTCTCGGCGCCTACGGTATTGTAGCGCTCCTTGACGGGGTCGGTGGACTGACCTGTATGATCCTCGGTGAGGTAGTTGCCGCGGTCATAGGTGGGGAATATCGTCTGGGAGCTGGAGGACGTGAAGTTCTCGCCCTGCAGACGTATCACGGGAGTACCGGCGTTCTTGGCCAACTCTGCAGCGGAGGGCTGGGTATAGGCCTCAGCGTTCTCGTACTGATAGAGCTTGAGGTACTCAAGAGCGACAGACGCTCTCTCGGACTTGAACGTGATCTCATGGGTGCCCTGGTCCAGCACGAAGTAGAGAGGCTCGTTGAACAGACCGTCGGCATCCTTCAGGGGAGTCACGATCCAGTCGGGCTCCTCTACCTGAGGAGGACGGGTCTCATTGCCCCTCTTGTTCTGCTGGATCTCGGTCTTGGAATGCCAACGGCGGGGCAGCTCGATCCTCGTAGCGGTATCAAAGGGGCTCTCCCCGTCTATGAGCAGCGACATCTCGGTGGTGGTATTGCTGCCCATGATGGGATAATAACAGGCCTCGATATTATACGCGCCCGTCTGCGGCACGTCCACGGTGTAGGTCACGGTACCTTCATCGTTCTTCCATACCACAGCGTCTCTCGACTCGAAGCTCGTCTGCTCGACCTCGGCTCCTTCGCCGCAGTCCTTGTATGTCATCAGCACATCACCCGCGGGCTTGTCTGCCGACTTGACATCTTCGTAGTACTCCGAATAGGTCTTTTGCTCTGTATAGCTGATCGTCGGCATCTCGAAGTTCTCAGCCGATGCTCTGGCTGCCGGAGGCATGAGCGTGAGCGTGCCCGCACACAGCACCACTGCCGTCAGACCGGAAAGCAGCCGTTTCAGCGTCCTGTTTCCTGACAAAAGACAGACCACCTTTCTTTAAAGATACTCAGTATCCGATATTCTCACAGACAAGCATTTCACGCTTCTCTCGGTCTATACCCGCCATACCGTACTGTGACATACTGTGACGATCATGTGATGATACGGTAATGAACGGCAAACGATCCGCAGTAGGGATCATGAAAAGACAATTGCCCGTATAACTATTATAACAAGTTGACTAATATTTGTCAAGCCTGATCTTAAAAGATCGTTTGATCCGCCACGACCCGCTGTCTCGCATAAATGGCTATCTGATGGGATGCGAGCTTTTTATGTAAACGTTTACCTTCGAGTTTAACATAAATTTAACAATAATTTAAGGAAATGACGGATAATAAATGGGGAAGAAAAAGGGGGCACACGCAGGTGCCCCACTACTATAAAAACAAAATGGAAACGAAAGATAAAGACCAGATCTCTCGAAGCGGTGGGGGCAAGCCCCCACCCTACTTATATATCCATTTATATCCATTTGTCTGTGTCACTTCTTCTTCAAAGCGAGGACGACCACGACGATCAGTACCACTACTGCTGCAGCGGCTGCGGCGGCTATAGGTATGATATTCACCGGCTCCCGCTCCTCTACCAGCAGGAAGCTGCCTCTGCCGGTGCCGCGGGCGGTGAACACCAGATAGCTGCCGTCCTTCACGGTATCCGCCGCGGTGCCGTCTATGCGTATCACAGTGTGGTCTATGTCCCCCATGGGAAGGTAGCGTATCACGTGGTCCTCATCATCGGGGAGGGATACTATTATAGATGAGCCCATCTGCTCCAGCTCCACCTTGGCCTCCGTGTCGAAGCTGCCCTCCGCCATGAGCCTCGGTCTGCCGTTCTCGTCGGTATCGGATGAGGATATTGTGGTGATATACCTGTGGTACACCGCGTCTATCACGCGGGAGAAGCGTATATCCTCCATGCCGAAGCTGTCCCAGCAGGCGTAGCAGCCGTCCTTCGGAGGCACCTGGGGGAGCTCAGCGTCGGTGATGCTGCCGCCGTAGCCCGCGTCGATACACGCGGTCTCGCTGACTATATCCCCGTTGTCGTCGCGCACCACGAAGCGCAGTACCACGTCGGACATATCCTTGTCTGCAGTATCCCTGAACTGCTCGTAGGTCACGGGATACGCCCTGCCGTCATAGGAGACGCCATCGCATCCGCCTATGCCGTTGTCCACGAACATATCACCGTCCATATCGTCCGCATACCCTGCCACAGAGCCGTACTTGTCAGTACGGGACAGTATCTCGGTGAAGGCGGTGCAGGATGTGATGGTATGGCCCTCGCCTGCTATGCCGCCTATGTAGTTGCCGCCCGAAAGGCTGCATACCGCTGTGGATGACAGCACTGTCGCAGTGCTCCTGCCTACGATGCCGCCTACGTAGTCGCCCTCGGCGCTCTTCACGCTGCCACGCGCTCTGCAGGAGCGTATGCAGCCGCCTGTCATATCTCCGACCACGCCGCCCACGTTGCTGCGCTTGGCCTCTATCTCGGCGAAGCTCGAGCAGTCGGACAGTATGGTACGGGTGGTATACACGAAGTCAAGGGAGCGCTGTCCCGTGATGCGCAGGTCGTCCTCGGGGTCCAGAGCGTTCTCTGCCGCCATGGTGCCCGCGATGCCGCCTACGGATATATCGCCGTCTATGGCACCGTAGTTTAGGCACCTGTATGTCTTGCCGTCCGTCCTGCCTGAGGTCTCCTGCAGGGATATGTCACGGGTATAGTCCTCCACATCAAGGGAGCGCTCCGTGATGCTCTGCGTCATATCGATCAGGGTGTCGCTGACCGCGGACAGCTTGGCGTTTATCTTCACCAGGTCGTCGGTAAGTATATCCGAGGAGCTGCCGCCAACAGCGGTAAGATCATCCATGATATCCAGGAAGCCGCCTGCAAGGCTGCTCATCTCGTTGCGTGCAGCCACTATGTCCTCCCCTGCTCCCGTGAACACCAGCTGTGCCTTGCCGCTGAAATACTCGGTGATATCGTGTATGATATCTATGCCTTCCTTTATGAGGGACACGCCGTCCTTGCCGTAGGATACGGCCTCTTCGGCCATACTTACCGCGTCGATCAGTTCTGTCTCGGAGTTGTCCAGATAGTCCCAGGCCTCGCTCACGGTGTTTATGAACTGCTGGGCGGATACCCCCGCCTTCTCACCGTCTGCTCCTGCAGCGAGGAGGGTATCTATCATGGTATATATATGGTCTGCGCTCTCCTGTATCCGCTGCCTGTCCTGCTCCAGCCGCTCCGTGAGGGTGCCGTCGGCTGCGTCTGCGGATGCGTGCATCTCGTCGGATACTCTCTGAGCAGCGTCATATATCCTCTGACCCGCATCCTCGTCGATGAGTGCCGCCATACTATCCACGAAGTCGGAGAAGCCCTGTCCCATCTGCTGCAGATCGTACCTGTCATGGATCTCGTATATAAGATCCGACAGCGCCTGACGGTAGTCCATATCCGTGCCGTTCCTGAGTGCCTCCGCCAGATCCCGCAGCTTTGTCTTTATGTCATCTATCCTGAAGGATACGCCGTTCGCGCCGTCCCTGACAGCGGCGAGGGCGTCCACTACGTCCCTGACCTTTTCCCGCGTCATCTCTCCGCTCTGCTGCAGCTCTGTGATAAGGTCGCCGCAGGCGTTGGATATACTGTCGAAGCGCCCCTTCAGCTCTGTAAGATCCGTCTCCAGCTCTGCGCATCTGCGGGAGAACTCCTCGGGATCGCCCATAGCAGCCTTCAGCTCCCCGAGGGACACGGTGATGCCGTTCACACTCTCTCTGAGGGAGCCTATGGATCCGGATATCTCATCCATGCCCGGGCGAAGTATGGTGAGGGCCTTGTCGGTCTCGCCTGCGGACTGCTCCACGATATCCGCAGCCTTGCCCAGAGACTCCAGCGCCGATACGAAGCTGTCGGCGGAGCTGCTGAGCTTCTCGGTGAAGGGCGTGAGCCTCTCCGTCAGCTCGGATATACGCAGTGAGAAGTCGTTTATCGTCTCTACGTTCTCATTGATGATGCCGTCGGCGATGTCGGTATACTTATCGGCTGCCGTGCGTATCTCATCCAGCTTGCCAGTGAGGCGCACTGACTGGGCGTTGATGTCGTCCACCGAGGTATCCGCATGAGCGATCGCGGTATCTATCATTTCCCGCAGCTCCGCCAGATCGGACTTCAGCTTTTCGGTGTCGTCTTCGGAGAATATCAGCGCCGTGAAGGGCTCTGCCTGGCCTACGATGCCGCCTATGTCCTTTCTGCCGTTGATATGCCCGTTGTTGGTGCAGGAGCTGACATATCCCACATGTCTGCCGACGATGCCGCCGATATTGTACCCGGTATGCATATACCCCACGTCCGCGTCGTTGACGCAGTCGGATATGATGCCGTCCGACCAGCCTGCGATGCCGCCTATGTCGCTTATTGCAGCCACGGTCTCCGCCGATGTGATGTCCTTGAGGGAATAGTCCCCATTGGATATGGACGTGATCCCTATGGTTATATCCAGTGCGTCGGTATTCACCCGTGCGCCGTTGGTGCAGCCTATGACAGCGCCGCTGCTCCTGCCTGCGATGCCGCCCGAATAGTGCTCTGCCTGTACGGTGCCGCCCGAAGTACAGCCTGTGATCATGCCCGTCTTCTCATTGGTGCCGACGATGCCGCCCATGACGCTCTTGCCCTTTACGGTGCCGCTGAAGGTGCAGGAGGATATGGTCCCCCTGTTGACGCCTGCGATACCGCCGCAGCTCTCAGAAAAGCCCGAGGGGCATATATCCCCGGTGACGGTCAGGTCGAATACCTTGCCCTCCTCCTCTATATTGCGGAACAGTCCCGCGCCGTGGTCGCTGCCCTTGATGGTGACGCCACTGATGCGGTGTCCTGCGCCGTCGAAGGCTCCCGAGAACGAGGGTATCTGTACGTTATCCGACGGTGCCAGGCTTATGTCTGTATCGAGCACGAAGCGCTTGCCCCGTGACCAGGAGTCAAGACGGCAATTCTCCGCCATCTCAGCCAGGTCTCCTGCTGATGCGATATGATACACGCTGTCGTCCGTGGTCTCAGCAAAGGCATCAGAGAATACCGCTGACGGGATAGATACAGCCATCACCGCGGCAGCGGCTATACGCATGATGCGATCATTCATGGCCCGTCACCTCCTCATCATCATCGTCGCCGTCGGCAGTGATGCTGCCGCTGCCTGCTCCGCGGTCGATGCGCACGTCCACATCGCCTGTTATGATGCCGCTGACCATGGCGTCGATACGTCCGTTGACATAGCCGTGTACCATGCCCGACACAGCCATACGTCCGCTCTGG
>JAFYEQ010000023.1 GCA_017544185.1 Oscillospiraceae bacterium | reverse complement strand
GCCGTAGAGCTTGTACATCTCGGCACGCATAGCCTCGGTCATCAGCTCGGAGCCTACCAGAGCGGTGCGGAGCTTCAGGTCCTTCTTGGGATCGAGACCCATAGATATAGCCACCTCGCCCAGACGGAGAGCGTAGGACGGCGTAGCTACCAGCAGCGTAGCACCGTAGTCGTGCATATACATTATCTGCTTCTCGGAGTTGCCCGTAGAGGACGGTATTATACATGCTCCGAGATGCTCGAGGCCCTTATGCAGTCCCAGTGCGCCTGTGAACATGCCGTAGCCGAAGCATATCTGGCATACATCGGAGCTGTTTGCCCCGCCGGCAACGGCAAGACGTGCCACACACTCGGCCCATACCTCCAGATCCTTGGGGGTATAGCCCACGACCGTAGGCTTGCCCGTGGTGCCCGATGATGCGTGTATACGTGCCAGCTTGTCCGTGCCCACAGCGAACAGGCCGAAGGGATAATTGTCCCTGAAGTCCTGCTTGGTGGTGAAGGGAAGGCGCTTCAGGTCGTCCAGCGACTGTATATCGTCGGGGGATATGCCCGCGTCGTCCATCTTCTTACGGTAGGGCTCTACATTGTCATAAACATAATGTGTGAGCTTCTTCAGCCTGTCGAGCTGTATCTGCTCTATCTCGCTTCGGGACAGGGTCTCTTCCTTTGCCCAGATCATCATATCATCTCCATTATACTGCACTTTGACATAAAACAAGTGCCGTTGATACTATCTCACTTATATAATTTACCATAAAATCATTGATTTGTCAAGAGAAAAAAAGAAATACCTTCCGACGAGATATAAGATCCTTCTATGGCTGCCGCAGTCACGAGGTCCGCTGCGCCCAGATCGGCCTTTTTCTCTCTATACCATTGCATTTTTTGTGATGATATGGTATTAGCGGGCAGTGCCCGCAGCCATCTTTGGGTCTGTGATATCCAGAAGAGCCTTTTTCTCACTATACCATTGCATTTTTTGTGATGATATGGTATTATAGGTATATCAAACAGAAAGCAGGTGGATGACATGTATGATGATGTACGCTTGGGGACACTGCTGAGCGATGAGAGGATAGCTCCCATAGCTCCCGATGCCATACGGGCGCGGGATCTGAGCAAAGAGCCTCTCTGGGACATGACGCTGTCGGCTCTCCGCGATGAGCATATCTTCATGGGAGACATAGGCAGGGGCTTCGCGAGGCTGTACAGGGCTGCTGACACGGGCAGCTGGTACTACCCTGTATACAGCGAAGAGGAACGCGCCGCCGATCCCACATGTGCCGACGTGAACATAGTATGGCTCCCGTCGGATGACAAGGCAGCCGATGACGATCCTTTCATACTGCTGATACCCGGAGGCGGCTTCGTCAACGTGTGGAGCCTTACGGAGGGGTGGCCTGTGGCCGACCGCTTCAACGCCATGGGCTATCATGTGTTCGTACTCACCTATCGTGTGGGCTGCGGTCTGCTGACGGAACAGAAGGGCCTTCTGGACAGGGATATGGAGGATATCGCCCACGCTCTGTGCTTCATAAGAGACAACAGGGATATTTTCCATACCGATGCGGACAGATATATCACCTGCGGCTTCTCTGCGGGCGGCTATCTGGTATGCCTTTGGAACACAGAGATAGGTCATGTCCGCCACGAGCTCCCGAAGCCTCAGGCCTCCTTCCCCATATACCCCGTGACGGGGATCAAGTGCGATATGGCAGGCGGGCTCTCCGAGGAGGAGAAGATATTCGTGTCGAACCTGTGCGGCATGCCTCCGGAGGAAGCCCTTACCACGGCATACGAGACCACGGAGCATGTGGAGCACTTCCCGCCCTGTGCCCTGTTCCTGGCGGCGGATGACGGTCTGGTGAGCCCCGACAACTCAAAGGCCCTCGCCAAGGCACTGGAGGATGCGGGCATACCCTGCAGACTGGAGATAGGCAAGGAGGGCGGCCACGGCTTCGCAGACGGCACAGGCATGTGTATGGAGGGCTGGACGGAGAGAGCCATAGAATGGTACGAGTCACTGACATAAGGAGGACATCATGGGATACACGAGACTTTCGGATGCCAACGAGATAAACGAAAGGTATATGGACTCGCTGCTCATCGAGGAGCGGCTGATCGGCTCTGTGGTGGCGGACACGTCCGTCAGCCTATTCGGAGAGGAGTTCAGCATGCCCGTGATGACGCCTGCCTTCTCCCATCTCAGCCATATCCACGGCAGGGAGCTGACGGGGCTGGAGGAATACTCCCTTGCTGCCAAGGAGCTGGGGATACTGAATTTCTGCGGCATGATGGAGAACGATACCTTCCGGAGGATCGCAGACACGGGAGCCAGGACGGTCCGCATAGTAAAGCCCTACGCCGATAACGCCAAGGTCAAAGATCAGATGCGCTTCGCGGAGGATCACGGCGCCTTCGGTATCGGTATGGACATCGACCATATCTTCGGCAAAGACGGCTGTGATGTATGCGTGGGCGAGCTGATGGCGGTGCAGACCGCGGATATGCTCAGATCCTATATCGAGGACACGTCTCTCCCCTTCTTCGTGAAGGGCGTGCTCAGCGTCACCGATGCGGTCAAATGCGCCGAGATAGGCGCGTCGGCCATCATCGTCAGCCATCACCACGGCAGGATGCCCTATGCCGTGCCGCCCATGATGGTGCTCCCCGACATCAGGAAAGCACTGGAGGGCACGGACGTGAAGATCATCGTGGACTGCGGCATAGCCAGCGGCGCCGATGTATACAAGGCTATCGCACTGGGTGCGGATGCTGCCGCGGTGGGACGTTCCATGATGCAGCCTCTGGAGAAGGACGGCAAGGAGGGCGCAAAGGCCTTCATCAAGAGCGTGGGCGACGAGCTCAGATATATCATGAGCTTCACGGGAGCAGCGACAGTATCCGACATAGACAGCTCCGTGCTCCACAGGATGTGATACTATCCTGCTTCTGATATCGTTTCGCGGTAAAGAGACAAGATATGCAACTCCTCATGCAGCTGTTAGGGACAAGGGACAAGAGACGAGGGACAAGGGATGCGACTGCTGACGCAGTCGTCGTGAATGTGCGGCTATCGCCACATCCCAAATGAGGGCTGCCCCATGCCCCCACATCTGTCCATGGTCAAGATCAAGATCAGATCAAAAATAGTATAATACTACTTTCTGACCTATGTATAGACAAGAAATACGCATGAAAACCATCGTATACGGCTTTCAGGCGGAGAGATCGTCTATACATAGAGGAAGAAATAGTATAAGACCGCCGGGGCTGATATGATCCCCTTAGAGTAGACACATGAAAAAATAAAAACGTGTGGACTCTAAGACGAGTACCCATATAGAAGTTTTGCCCCTGAGCATTTCAAAGTGCTCAGGGGCATTATATTTTATACGGTCGCTAAGATAGATAAGAAGTTAGCACCTTAATATTATTACCATAGCTTCATTGATAATTGTTTCAAGATCGTTTGCACCGTCGATCACATAGTCGGAATTCGGTAAAATTTCTGTCAG
>JAFYEQ010000229.1 GCA_017544185.1 Oscillospiraceae bacterium | reverse complement strand
CTTCTACAAGATAACGGGCGTGCGGGACAAGAGCAGCTACTGCGAAGAGCTCTTCAGGATGTACTACGACCTGAAGAAGAGCGGCAGAGAGCTGCTGGTGCTCAACGCTCCCATACCTCTGCCGAAGTACGATGAGCTCTCAAAGCTCCGTCACGGCAACTACAAGGACATCGAGCAGGCTATCACGGATCTGTCGGTAAATCTGTGCAGCATCACGGACAGCGACCTCCAGAAGACCGCCCGCAAGGCGTTCATGGATGTCATGCTCGAATACGACAGCGTATACAAGGACGTCAAGAAGGCCGCAGGCGTGGGCGCTTATATACTGTGCTGGTTCGAGCGCTACCGATACGTCCTCCTGAAGAACATAAAGATGCCCAACGTGGCGTGTCTGCTCCTGATGGGCGGATGCGGCACCGTACAGGAGGCATATTTCATCAAGTTCATGGCAAGGCTGCCCATAGATGTGGCAGTGTTCGTGCCGGATCTCAGCAAGCAGTGTCTCCTTGACGACAAGCTGCTCTTCGACCGCAAGTACGACAACTCTCTGGATAATGTCAGAGACTACCCCACCGAGCAGCGCGACCGCAAGTACGGCACCGCGGCATATCACGCCGAGCGCGAGCTGGATACGATCATGTATGAGGACTCGGGCCTCTACAGGGAGCACCAGTTCTCCAAGCAGAACACCGTAGTGCTGCGCACCATGTACGAGGAGATCGCTGGGCTCTGGAACGAAGAGCTCAAGTACCGCCCCGGCTTCTCCACCGAAGGGGACGCGGTGAACATACCCGTGATATTCTCCAAGGTATCGGGCGTCAACGTACAGGGCTCCGACGTCACAGATTACTGGCTCGACGTGAAGAAGTACCTGACCCCGGAGACGCGGCTCATACCCCAGATACCCTTCTCCAGGCCCGAGCGCATAGATATGTTCATGAGCTATGCCACCAGCTTCGTCGACCGCAGCGGTATGCTGCAGAGGGACCGCATAATGTCCCATAGGGACTATCCCTTCGGCTTCCTGCGCAAGGAGGTACAGGATCTGATCCTTGACAAGGCGCAGCTGATGATCGACAAGAAGTACATCAAGGGCACCCTCGTGAACGGTATGGAGTACCGTATAATATCCGTGGTGCTCAGTCTGGATATGGACACGGTGCGGACGATACAGCAGTTCGACTTCACAAGAAAGAACCCCAAGATAGTATGCATCGCCGTGAACGAGCGCACGTTCTCGGCAGATGATGTGATATACCTGACGTTCATGAGCCTTGTCGGCTACGATGTGATGGTATTCGTACCCACAGGCTATGAATGCTTCGGCAACTTCCTGACAGAGGAGTTGTACGAGGAGCATAAGATCGGCGGCTACAGGTTCGACCTTTATGTGCCGAACTTCAATACCGTCAGGGAGAGCATATTCAAGCGTGTGCTCGGCAACAAGCGCAAGTGATACCGTCTATAAGATCAGGACTCGTCCCGATCTTAAAATACATACAAACAGGAGGCTTATTATGGCGATCAATCTTTCCAAGGGCCAGAAGGTCAGCTTGACCAAGGACAACCCCGGACTCAAGAACATCCTCGTCGGTCTCGGCTGGGACGTGAACGCATTCGATTCGGGCGCTGCATTCGACCTTGACGCATCCGCGTTCCTCGCAGGTGCCAACGGCAAGTGTCCTACCGAGAAGGAGTTCATCTTCTACGGCAACCTTGAACATGCGAGCGGCGCAGTCAAGCACATGGGCGACAACCTCACCGGCGACGGCGAAGGCGACGACGAGCAGATCAAGGTAGACCTGAGCCTGATCCCCTCCAATATCGAGAAGGTAGCCTTCACGGTCACCATCTATGATGCAGAGGGCAGACGTCAGAACTTCGGTCAGGTCTCCAACGCGTATATACGCATCGTCGACGAGATGACAGGCACCGAGATCGTACACTTCGATCTGGGCGAGGACTTCTCCATAGAGACCGCAGTAGTAGTAGGCGAGCTCTACAAGAACAACGGCGAGTGGAAGTTCAACGCTATCGGCAGCGGCTTCCAGGGCGGTCTTAAGGCACTTTGCGCCCACTACGGCATAGACGCAGAATAATTACAACATAAGGAGGATATCATCATGGCAGTAAGCTTGAAAAAAGGACAGAAGGTAAGCCTTACCAAGGATAACCCCGGTCTCCAGAACGTAGTAGTAGGTCTCGGCTGGGACGTTAACGCATACGACACAGGCTCTGATTTCGATCTGGACGCTTCTGCGTTCCTCCTCGATGACAGCGGCAAGGTAACAGGTCAGCAGGACTTCGTGTTCTACGGCAACCTCAGCCATCCCAGCGGAGCTGTGGTACATCAGGGCGACAACCTGACAGGTGCCGGCGAGGGCGATGATGAGCAGATCAAGATCGACCTGAGCAAGATCCCCGGCAACATCTCCAAGATCGCGTTCGTAGTAACTATATACGAGCCCGAGGAGAGACATCAGAACTTCGGTCAGGTATCCAATGCTTTCATCCGCATCTATGACGAGCGCAACGGTGCTGAGCTCCTCAGATACGATCTGGGCGAGGACTTCTCCATAGAGACAGCTGCTATATTCGGCGAGCTCTACAAGAACAACGGCGAGTGGAAGTTCAATGCCATCGGCAGCGGCTATCAGGGCGGCCTGGCAGCTATATGCAACAGCTTCGGCATCAGCACTCAGTGATAATACGCTAAGCACCTTACGATCTGCGGCACCACGGGGACATCCCCGCCGGAGCCGTAGGATCTGATGTATACAGGAGGTGGACTATGTCTATCAGTCTGCAAAAGGGTCAGAAGGTCAGCCTTTCCAAAGAAGCGGCAGGGCTCTCCACTCTGATCGTAGGCCTTGGATGGGATGAAGTGGAGCAGGCATCCAGAGGCTTCTTCGCTCCCAAGCCGCAGCCCATTGACTGCGACGCATTCGCTGTACTTCTCAAGAACGGCAAGATCACCGACAAGAGAGATATAGTATACTTCGGCAACCTCACCCACTTCTCCAAGTCGGTAAAGCACATGGGCGACAACTTGACAGGTGCGGGCGAGGGCGACGATGAGCAGATCGTCATCGATCTCAACACTGTTCCCGCTGACTATGACAGGATCGTCATCGCGGTCAATATCTATGACTGCGTCAATAGGAAGCAGCACTTCGGCATGATCCGCAATGCGTTCATCCGTCTGGTAGATGCAAGGAACAACAAGGAGATGTGCATCTACAACCTTACCGAGAACTATTCGGGCATGACCGCCATGATCTTCGGCGAGGTGTACAGATACAACGGGGAATGGAAGTTCTCCGCAATGGGTCAGGGCACGAACGATACCTCCATCGGCACGTTCGTCAACAGGTATATTTGATGCAATAGGGGATCTGTAATAAGATCCCCTATTACAGATAACAGCGATCGGCGATCTCTGATCGGCGATCGCTGATCGGCGATCTCTGATCGCATATCGCCGTTTACGGAGCTGACTATGATGATGCCCACAGAGTACAGATATAATGCCATGAAGCTGGGCTCCGCCGCAGAGTTCGCGCGGATCCGCAGCAAGACCCTGTCGGGGAAGCGCAATGTATATTTCATACGCCATCTGGGAGCAGATGCCGCTCTTGCGGATGCGGTCATGGAGATGGACAGAGACGCCGTGAAGAACGGCGGGCTGTATGTGCGTCTGTCGTCTCTCCCCGCTGTGGATGCTTCCTTCGATGCGGCATACTATCTGCAGCAGTATGAGACACTGCTGCGCGACAAGCACTGTGCCCTGAAGCTCACACATTACGGGGATGCGTTCTTTGGCAGTCTGTACAGCGCCGTCACAAGGACGACGGAGCTGTTTCGCAGATACAAGCCCTCCGACACTATGGTCAGGAACTTCGGCGTGAAGCTGATCTACCGCATAGACAAGATACTGTCCTCCGTCACCGAGGTATGGGATGACGCCCGCTCCGTAAAGATCGCGGCTGAGGGCATCACAGGCCTTGGCGAGTACCTGTCCTGCTACGCGCTCACACTGCTGGGATGCGATGTGATGATACTTGCCGCGCGGCGGGACATAGACGCCCCCGAGGAGCTGCTGGCCCTGTCCGACGTGATACGGTATTCCGACTACCGCGATATCGACCTGCCCCCCTTCGGGAGCCGGACTGTATCCGCTCCTAAAGTTACAGCTCCTCCCCCTGTACAGCCCGTGGAGGCACCGCATCTCAAGATCCCACCTCGTGCAGGAAGGAGCACACCGACACAGTCGGCATCGCCGCCTGTGCAGAGCGCACCTCCGCCGATACAGCCCACAGAAGCGCCGCATCTTAAGATACCGGAACATCCGGGTCGACGTACACCACCTCCTCCCGCTCCACGGCCTGCTGCCCCCGCTCCGAGGCAACAGACATCGGCAAAGACGTCCTCACCGAGGACATCCTCACCGCAGCCCACTTCCCCGAGGACGCCAATAGATACGCCGCGCACCTCCGCCCGTCAGGAGAAGACCTACGAGCAGCTGGCAGCCATGGCGTCATCCGTGGTGATGATCCTGGTGGCGGACAGGCATGGTGACGTGGAGGGCTCGGGCTCCGGCATAATGATATCCAAAAGCGGTCTCATACTCACCAATCATCATGTGGTGCGGGGCGGATGCCGCTATGCAGTGCGCATAGAGAACGACGACAGGATATACGAGACGAATGAGGTGATCAAGTATCACCCCGATCTGGATCTTGCCATCATACGCATCGACCGTCCCTTGACGCCCGTACCCATATGTCCCGCAGGCGAGAAGCTGGTGAGAGGACAGAAGGTCATCGCCATCGGCAGCCCGCTGGGACTGTTCAACTCCGTGTCCGACGGCATCATATCAGGCTTCCGTGATATCAACGGCAGGGATATGATCCAGTTCACCGCGCCCATATCCCCGGGCAGTTCGGGAGGAGCGCTGTTGAATATGTACGGCGAGCTCATAGGCATAAGCACCGCAGGCATAGAGAGCGGACAGAACATCAACCTTGCCGTAGGCTTTTTGGATATACTCAGGTTCGCAGGCTCCCTGCTCAGATGACGGCATCTACCTTCAATTTACTATGATCAGACAGGTGTAATATGATAAGGTTATGGTTCAACCACTGGTTCAGCACAGCGTATAATATCATAAATATGATACGTTCCGACAACGACGTGTATGTGATATGCACTAACAAGAACGAGCGCTCCGTTGTAGGCGCCGCCTGCGATGAGGTATATCCCGAGCCCGATCTGTCGGGCGATGAGTATGCAGAGTTCTGTATCTCCTTCTGCAAAGAGCACAGTATAGACGTGTTCATCCCCCGCAGGGAGATCTCTGCGGTGAGCCGCCATCTCTCCGCCTTTGACAGTATCGGCGTCAAGGTCATGACGGAGAGCTATGATATCATACATATGCTGTCCCACAAGGATACCGCCTACAGCACACTGAAGGAAAAGGGATTCCCCTATGTGCCTGAATATCTCATCGTGAACGACGTACATGGCTTCGAGGAGGCTTACCGCACCATAGCCTCTTCCTACGAGCAGGTATGCTTCAAGTTCGTGAACGACGAGGGCGGCAAGAGCTACCGACTGATAGACGACAAGTGCAAGGGATTCTCGTCCCTGTACAAGAAGCAGACCACGCGTATCACCTACGCGGATGCGGTGGCTGCCCTGTCCGAGAAGGAGACCTTCTCCTCCCTTATGGTCATGCCCTGTCTCTCGGGTGATGAGATCAGCGCTGACTGTCTGTCCACCTCCTCGGGGATCATCATGCTCCCCCGCATCAAGAGCGCATCCAAGATAGAGCGTATGTGCTTTGATGAGGAGATCCTCTCCCTCATAAGACAGGTATACGATCTCATACCGCTGGAGCAGCCCTGCAATATACAGTTCAAGTATCTCCACGACGAACCCTACTTCCTGGAGGTCAACACCCGCATGTCGGGCGGCGTGCAGATGGCTTGTGCGGCAGCGGGCGTGAACATCCCCTCCATAGCCCTGAACAAGCTGCTTGGCAAAGATATCCCCTGGAGCATCGACAGGGAGCCTCATATGATCACCCACGCCGACGTGCCCATAGTACTGTGATACTGTTCACCGACCTCGACGGCACGCTGATATATTCTCACCGCAGGACAGGCGGCAGAGAGGATATGATCTGCGTGGAGCACCTTAACGGCAAAGAGCAGAGCTATATGACTAGGGGAGCATATGATACGTTCTGCAAGGAGCGCCTGTGTGACGTGATACCTGTCACCACCCGTACCATCGCACAGTACAGCAGGCTGCTGGATGCCCTCACCTTATCGGACAGCGGCGATGCACTGGTATGCAACGGCGCCATGCTCCTTCACGGAAGTACAGAAGATATGGAGTGGCGCAAGGGCTCCGAAGCTCTTTGCGCCGAGGATACGCCCTTTCTCTACAAGGCGTATGAGGATATGAAGAGCTATACCGACGATGAGATCATATTCGAGGAGCCCTTCATGTTCTACGTCAGATCCTCGGATCCGTCCGCTGCATATAACTATGCATCCACCCTTGCCGATGATCATATACGGGTATATGCCGACGCCCGCAAGGTGTACTTCATACCCGCCTCACTGGACAAATCCGCCGCCGTGAAGAGATATATCTCTCTGACGGGAGAGACAGCATATATATGCGCAGGCGACAGCACCTTCGACATAGATATGCTCCGAAGCTCAGGTCTCTCCTTCGCCTCCCCAGCCATAGCCGACAAGGTGGGCGACAACGCCGTGATATGCGGAGACATCATGACCGACCGCATGACGGAAATGCTCCGCAGTATACATATATTCGGCGGATCATCCGCCAAAGACCAACTATCCATAGATACAGAAGGATCATACCGATGGACGATATCGAGATAAAATACAGCGTGGGCGCACTGCTCTATTCGCCCGCGCTGAACAGCAAGCTGGCCGATGCCGTGATCTCAGGCAGACTGGGGGACAGATACTCTCTGGCCATATGCTTAGAGGACACCGTGAGCGATGATATGGTAGGCGCCGCCGAGGAGCAGTGCGCACAGACCATCAGGACCATACGGTCCTCGAAGGACAAGGCGTATATACCCAAGATATTCATCCGTGTGCGCGAGCCCTCGCAGATACGGAGGATGTACGATCTTACTGACGGCAGCGATATCATCACGGGATTCATATTCCCGAAGTATACCATAGACAACGCCTATGCCTACAACGATGCCCTTACGGACATCAACTCCATATCCTCCCACAAGCTGTGGATGATGCCCATACTCGAGAGCAGGGATATGATACCTCTCACCGACAGGGTACGCATACTCTCCGAGATACGTGCGAGCATAGACGATATGCGCGACTACGTGCTCAACGTCCGCGTGGGCGGCAATGACTTCTCCAACGAGTTCAGCGCCCGCCGCCACTACGACGAGACCATATACGACATACATCCCATCGCATCTATACTCACCGATATACTCACCACCTTCGCCCGCGACTATGTGGTGTCGGGACCTGTATGGGAGTTCTTCTCCAGCGACAACGATGAGTGGAAGACAGGGCTCAGACGCGAGCTCAGTCTGGATATGCTCAACGGCTTCATAGGCAAGACGGTGATACACCCGAAGCAGATACCCGTGGTAAACGAGATGCTCCGCGTCACCCGCAAGGATCTGGAGGATGCCCGCAGCATCCTCAACTGGGACAGCTCGGGGCTGCAGGTGGGAAAGAGCTTCGGAGGAGAAAGGATGAACGAAGTCAGGACGCACTACAATTGGGCCCGTAAGATAGTCCTGCTTTCTGAGATATACGGTATAGTATGATGAACGGATATACACCAGACCAACTTGTTAGAGTAGCCAAGCGGCTGAATAATAATATACGCAGCTATCTGTACGTGGATCCTCTTCAGGGGAAGCATATCCCCGTGTCCCCCGACAGATCCCTGCAGCTGTTTCGGACACTGGCGTCCCTTATCGAGGAGAGATACCCCGGGGAACGCTTCACGGTCGTAGCCTTCGCCGAGACCGCCACTGCCGTGGGGAACGCCGTGGCATACTATCTGGGCAGTGCTGCCGCAGTGGTATGCACCACCCGTGAGGATATGGGGGATGCAGATCTCCTGTACTTCACCGAGTCCCACAGCCACGCCACCGAGCAGCGCATATCCGCAGATGTCCTGGACAGATCCTGCGGACCTACCGACAGACTGATATTCGTAGAGGATGAGATCACCACAGGTCATACCATCGAGAAGCTCATCGCCGTACTGGAGAAGAGAGCAGGGCACCCCCTCAGATGCGGCATCGCATCCATACTCAACTCCATGACCGATGAGAGCCTTGAGAGCTTCGAGCGGGCAGGCCGCGGATGCAGCTATATATGCCGCATACCCCACCAGTACCGCATAGACCGTATCAACGGATACGACCTTGCTCCGTCTCAAATGGAGCCCGATGTAAGCCCCGCCGCCTGTGATACGATAGCATACCGGGCGGTATGGGATCAGAGAAGGATATACAGTACCGATGATATGCGCAGCGAGACCGACCGCTTCTGTGCATGGGCATCCGATGCCATAGATACGGCAAAGGATGAGCGCATGCTCGTCATAGGCACGGAGGAGTTCATGTTCCCTGCCATGATGCTCGCCGATGTCCTCCGCCGCGATCATACCGTCAACTTCCACGCCACCACCAGGAGCCCCATAGAGGTCAGCGAGAGCCCGGATTATCCTCTCCACAGGCGATACGAGCTGAGGAGCCTCTACGACGCGGACAGGATCACGTATATATACGACTTGGAGCGCTATGACCGCGTGATCGTAGTCACCGACGCGCCCGAGAGCGAGACCCGCGGTGCGTACACCTTGATAAACGCTCTTCGCAGCTGCGGCAACGAGCATATCACGCTCATAAGGTGGCAGAGATGATGCGCAGCAGCTATCCCCCGGAGGACGTGACAATACTCCTCAAGGACATCACAGGTCTCGTAGAACCGCTGCCCGCATCCGTCAGGGAAGAGCGCATACAGAGCGGCACACATTACTGCGAGATGCTGCCTCTGGAGCACGACCCGTCCCCCAAGTATATGCAGGCCTACTACCATGCTCTGGAGAGATATGCCTCCTCCACCGCCGATGCGGTGGGCGTGCTGGCCGACAGGATATACGCCCTGCACGGGAAGGATCTGGTGCTGGTGTCCCTTGCCAGAGCAGGAATACCCATCGGCATACTCCTGAAGCATTATATACGCGGCAAGTACCATACCGACGTGCCCCACTATGCTATGTCCATCATCAGAGGACGGGGCACAGACGATAACGCCATGAGGTATATGCTCTCCCGTCATGCCGCGGGGACCATACGCTTCATCGACGGATGGGTGGGAAAGGGCGCCATCTCACGACAGCTCTCCGAAGCCCTTGCCCCGTATGAGGGCGTGAGCACGGATATAGGCGTGCTATCCGACCCTGCGGGCATCACCCCGCTGTACGGCACCACAGAGGATATACTGATCCCCTCTTCCTGCCTCAACGCCACCGTGACAGGGCTCATGAGCCGCACCTTCCTGCGGGATGATATCATAGGCAAGGACGACTTCCACGGAGCCGCCTACTATGAGGAGCTGGCCCCCAAGGATCTGTCATGTGAGTTCATACGCTGCATCGAGGAGCATTTCAGGTACGACCTTACCTATACGGACACCGCCCCCGACGGCAGAGGGATGCGCGTGGTGGCGGATATCGCGCGGGAGTATCATGTGGATGATATAAACCTTATCAAGCCCGGTATCGGCGAAGCTACCCGCGTGCTCCTGCGGCGCGTCCCATGGAAGATCATCATCAACGAACGGTATGCCGCCTCGGACGAGCTGGACCATATACGTCAGCTCGCCGCCGAGAAGTCCGTCCCCTGCGAGACCTCACGGGTCGATCTGGGCGGGTATAAGGTATGCGGTATCATCAAAAAGCTGACAGATACATGAGCCGCAGGAAGACCGCCCCGTATCTTCACTGTCCCCCGTTCCCTTCATATAATGCCTTAACGGCATGAAAGGATGATATATGGATATCTCTATGCGCAAGAAGGAGGCTCTGACCTGTCGGGAACTGGAGCCCTCCCGACAGAACATGAAGAGAGCCCCTCTTGATCTATCGAATGTGGGCACCATAAATATCAGGCACGGTGCTGCCGACAGGTCCAGCGTGGATCCCGTGCCGCATACGGTCCATCCACAGACATCGCAGCGTCCTGCGGCGCAGTATGCTCCGCCTCCGGCTCAGAGGGCACCTCAGCCCCGTCCCGCGCCCGCTCCTCAGTATGGGCAGCCCGGGCAGCCTTCGCAGCCGGGATACGGTCGACCAGCATATGGTCAGCCCTCACCGCAGCCTGCATATGGCCAGCCCGCACGTCAGCCCGCTTATTCCCAGCCTGCGTACTCATCGCAGCCCGCATCCACACAGCCGGCATATGGCCGTCCGACGCCCCCACCTCAATATGGGCAGCCTGGGCAGACGATGCAGCCCGGGCAGCCTGCTCCACGTCCTGCTCCCGCACCCGCACCTCAGCCTGTCCCCCGTCAGACCATACAGGACCGCAGGATACCCCCTCTCACCGTACCCGTACGGAAGGGACAGAAGGTATCTCTGGAGAACTACGGCAAGCCCACCATGCTCCGCGCGTGTCTTGGCTGGAACGTGAAGGACGCGCGATGCGACGCCGACGT
>JAFYEQ010000228.1 GCA_017544185.1 Oscillospiraceae bacterium | reverse complement strand
CCATGTGAACGGCAGGAACACCTTCGCCAACTGCTCCTTCGTGGTGTCGGTAATGGGCGAGGCGCCCATGGTGCAGAGGTATAACCCCTATGTGTTCTCGCATACCGACTCCCTTGCTGCCGACAATGCGGAGTTGCTCAATTACCTGTACGAGGCCGAGAGAAGGATCGCAAGGAGCAGCGATGAGGCGGCCGATGTCAGCCTGAGCTCCTTCATACATGAATGTGAGAAGAGACTGCTTTATTCCGAGGACAACGAGCTGCCCAACGCTGCGGCCATGGATATGGACATACACATCAAGGGGTATGACCGTATCTGTATGATAAACGTCACCGACACCGCAGCTATGAGCGTGGTATTCTCAAAGGAGCTCATAGACCTGACGTACAGGAACTTCATATCCAGATCCGTAGCCTTCGCGAAGCAGCATAACTATTCGGTATACCAGGTCGGCGACTGGAACATAGCCATAGCCGCTCCGTCGTATATGGTGTCCCTCAATAACTTCACCGAGGACATGAAGGAGCTCCAGAAGATGATCTTCGAGTCGGGCTCTGAGTACATCGCCATAGTCCCCACGTTCTGCGTGATAGACAACTGTACCGCAGAGGATCTGTTCCCCACCTACTACTCCGCAAGGGTGGAGATGACCAACAAGAACATGCAGTTCTTCTGCTGTGATGCAGCCGACGATCAGCTGGATGAGGAGAGCATCAAGGATCATTACCATATGGTCAACGTGATAAACTATGCGATCGCCAACAACAAGATCATACCATACTTCCAGGGCATAAACGACAACGAGACGAACACGATCCATCACTATGAGTCCCTGATGCGCATAGAGGATGAGAACGGCAAGATATACTACCCCGGTGATTTCCTGGATGTGGCACGTAAGCACGGCCTGCTGTACGACTCCATGTCTAAGATCATGATATCCAAGGTGTTCCATATGTGGGAGGGGATAACCGACAAGAGCGTCAGCATAAACCTGAGCATACGCGACATCAAGGATCCCGAGATCACCGACATGATATTCAGGCATCTGGAGGAGGCTCCCGACCCGGGACTGTTCGTGTTCGAGATACTCGAGAACGAGGATATAGACGACTACGATGAGCTGCTGGCATTCGTGGACAAGATACATGAGTACGGCGGTCTCATATCCATAGACGATTTCGGCAGCGGATATTCCAATCTGCAGCATATCGCCAACATCAACTGTGACTATCTGAAGCTGGACGGCTCCATAGTTCGGCACTGTGTGGAGGATCCCCAGAGCGCGGGCCTTATCGCACTGCTGGCGGACTGGAAGAAGATCAGCAGCAAGGACATAAGGCTGATCGCCGAGTACGTGGAGAACCAGAGCATACAGGACATACTGCTCCGCCATGGAGTGGACCTGTCACAGGGATATCTGTTCTCGAAGCCCCGTCCGGATCTTGATGTACATCCGCAGGATGCATCGGAGGTGTGATCTATGCAGAGAGCACCGCGTAAAGAAACGGTCATAGGGATGATCATCGAGGATATAGATACCGACTTTGCGAAAGAGCTGGTGATGAACTGCGCCAACGCTATCCCGCGGAACAGGAACATACGCTTCATAGTGTTCCCGGGGAAGTATGACAGTGCGGCAGATGAGCCAATGTATAAGTATACCGCGCTCAGCAATTCGATATACCGTCTGGCGGAGGACGCCGATATAGACGGGCTCATCATCCATCTCGGAAGTATGACCGCCCGTACCCATGAGCCTGTGTTCATCAGGCTGCTCGACAGGCTCCGTGATGTGCCCAAGGTGTTCATCGGTCTGGACAGCGACGAGCTCATCACCGTGAACTACGACAATGAGTCGGGCATCAGGGAAGCGGTAGACCATCTGGTAGAGGTGGAGGGCGTTACCCGCTTCTGTATGCTGGGCGGCAGAGCCGACAATGAGGATGCACAGAAGCGCAGGGAGATATTCATCAAATGTCTGGAGCGCAACAGGATCCCCTTTGAAGAGAGATCGTTCATATATACCGATATGACCGAGAACTGCCTCAGGGAGGCTGAGACGCTCCTTGACCGCAACTACGGCGTGCAGGCAGTGTTCTGCGTGAACGATGCGTCCGCCAAGGCGCTGTATGCTGTGATGGAGGAAAGGCGTCTGGTGCCAGGCGAGGACATATACGTCTTCGGCTTCGACAATACCCATATGGCCACCGAGCTCAAGCCCACACTGGCATCTATCGGGTCTGACGAATCATCGCTGGGACAGAAGGCCATGGAGACGGTGCTGTCCCTGATCGGCGGAGAGGATACAGGCTCTGCTCTCGTACCGACGCGTTTCTTCGGCAGAGATTCACTGCCGTACGAGATGTATGACTATACCGTCTTAGAAATGCTCAACGTGGATGAGGCGTTCATATACAGGATGTTCGACGACTGCTTCTACAGATACAGGAGCGCGTATCACGACCATTCCATGGTAGACCTGAGAAGGCTGTTCTACGAGATCATATCAAATATGCTCATCTCCCTGAAGGAACGGTATATGAGCTTTGCAGCTCATGACAGGCTCTGCGAT
>JAFYEQ010000227.1 GCA_017544185.1 Oscillospiraceae bacterium | reverse complement strand
GGTGCCCAGCTCACATACGATCTCCAGCTCGTCCTCCGTATGACGGTAGCTCCGCTCGATGAAGGCATCATAGGCTCTCATACCTATCACGATGCCCATTATGGTGAACACGGGTACGGTCAGCAGCATCTGCTTGTACAGCAGGGTCTTCTTTCTGATGAACAGGTTTATGATCAGCCCTATGATCACCAGGTCAAGTATAATGTTGCCGATCAGCTTTATATGCCGGAAGAAGCTGAGTTTGGGACGAATGATGGGGCTCCTGTCGGTCACGGTGCCGTCGTGATAGGTAAGGAGCCTGTCGGACAGACATACCGCCAGTACATCCTTCCCGGTGTCGGGTGAGCGGTAGGAGGCTATATCTATGATGCGGTCCTCGCTGCCTATCATGTCCGTGATGCCCGACACCTCTGTCAGCGCTCCATCTGCGAGACGGTATACTCTATCGGGGGAGTTCTCATCAAAGACGTAGATATCATCGCCAGAGACCACCGCCTGCGTGAAGATGCCGTCGTCACGGCTCTCGAAGCGGTATATGCTCTCGCCCATGGGCTCATCGTATACGGTGCGGTATACATTGCCGTCGCTCCTGACGAACAGGAAGGCGCCGTCGATGGGTATCACGTCTGCGGTATATGTGCCGTCCTCATCGGTGGGATACTCTCTGCTCCTGTCCACGGTGCAGGTATCGGCATCTATCGACCAGAGGGTGACCTTGTCCCTGTCGATGACCGCGAAGGTCACCTTACCGTCATGATAATGTAGCCTGCTGAGCTTGGACGTCCTGAGCCCGTCCTTATCGCCGTAGACTATATCGCATACTTCCTTGAAGTGCCTGTGATCGGGGGATATGCATAGAACGGTCTCTTTGGCTATGATCCTGCTGCTGAGTTGATCCTCGTAGTATTTCCGCACTGCGTAGAGCTCATCGGTGTCGGTGAGGGCAAAATTGTGAGGCACGAAGAAGTCGTCCTTCACTATATCCGCCGAGAGCACGTTGGATACAGCAAGATACTGCTCCGATGTGTCGATCGAGAAACGCGCCGCGAGGCCGTTGAGACCGATATCGCATGATACTATTGCGGTGCCGCGGCTGTTGACAGAGAAGTCCTCCACGGCAGTGAGCGGCGTCTCCGTAAGGGATTGAGCCAGATCATCCGTGGGTCCGTTCAGACGGGCGGATATGCTGAAATTGCCATCGCACACGAATATCGCTGCGAGCAGTATAGTCGCTATCAGCAGCAGCCATCTGGCTCTGCCGCATAGCTTGTATATGAGCTCTTTTATCCGTCGCAAGAGCTTCTTCAGTGGTCTTTTCTTTGTGTCCATATATGGTCCTTTCGGATCGAAGATCCATTTCACTATGAGTATTATATCATTTTTTCGGTATGGATAGAAGAGTTGTCGGAGAAAAAAACTATATTTGTGAAATACTCACGAACTTCAGATAGTATATATGTGCAAAACGCAGAAACGATACGTCCGTTCGCCGTTCGAAGGTGATGAGATGTTTTTTTACTTGATTTTTTTACTTGATTTATACGGCCAAATGTGGTATGCTCATAACAGGCATGACAGCCATACCGACAGAAAGTGAGTGATAAGATGTATAGATATCCCGAGGGGGTATATTCGGACGTGCGCATAGAGTACAGGGACAGCGCAGGATATACTCTCCAGAACGGTGAGGTCACCAATGACAATGAGACTTCGGTACAGGGCGCGATGGTCAGGGTATACGACGGTGATATGTGGTATACCAGCGTGATAAACGACCTTGACGGCGTACAGGCCGAGCTGGATGCTCTCGCAGCGATAGCAAATAAGAACGAGGATATAGCCTCAGATCCCGTGGTACGGCTATTCGAGGTACACAAGGACAGATGCATCCGCTTTGACGGGGATGACGATACACGCAAGGTCACGAGAGAACAGCGCAGAGAGTTGGTACATAGTTATGCCGACGCCTGCTTCGGCGGCGGTACAGAGATAAAGAACTGGAGCACAAGATGTTTCCTTGAGCATGTGGTCAAGGAGTTCTATTCCAGCAAGGGAGCCGAGCTCGTACATGACTATCAGCAATGCGGCCTGTTCACGGGCTTCCAGATAGTGATCGACGGCAATACCACATCGGGCGGCAAGGGCTTCGTGGATATGTCCTTCGGAGGTCTTTCGGGCCGTGTGGATGAGGTCAAGGCTCAGATAGACAGGTATATGACCTTTGCCAGGGAGGCGGTCGACGTGGAGCCGGGCGACCATGTATGCGTGCTGTCTCCCGAGGTCAATGCGTTCTTCACCCATGAGAGCTTCGGTCACAAGAGCGAAGCAGACTCCATGCTCAGTGACAAGGCCCTCAGAGATGAGTGGGTCATGGGCAAGCAGGTGGGAAACGTCCAGGTATCCATATACGACAGCGGCCGTGAGATCCATCACGGGTATATCGCTTACGATGATGAAGGGACTTTGCCCCGTCCCACATGGCTCATAAAAAACGGCGTGCTCACAGGAAGGCTCCACGATGCCAACTCCGCTGCCATACTCGGCGAGGAGCTGACGGGCAATGCCCGTGCGGAGGACTTCAGCTGCTCTCCCATAGTTCGCATGACCAATACATATATGGAGGCGGGCAGCTTCACGCCGGAAGAGATATTCTCGGGAGTGAAAGACGGTATATACGTATACAGCGTGACTTACGGCACAGGCTTCAGCACCTTCACCATGAAGCCCGATCTGTGCTATCGCATACGGGACGGTAAGATATGCGAGCCTGTGAGAGCCAACGTTATCACGGGCAGCGTGTTCAAGACGCTGTTCGACATAGATGCGGTAGGCAATGACTTTTGCATATGCGATGAGCTCTGGTGCGGCAAGTCGTCCCAGACCGCACTGGTATCCGCAGGCGGCCCCACGATCCGCGTGAAGTCGCTCAATGTGAACTGAGGAGGGACACGGTCATGTACAGAGAAAAGATCGTTCTGGAGACTACGAAACGAGTAGTGCAGATAGAGGAGAACAGGCTCAAAAGGTTCGGCAAGGAGACCGTCACGGACACCTCGTATCGGGTATACGACGGCACCTATGCGGGCATACAGTACGTACAGGGCAGGTCGGATGAGGAGCAGGGATACCAAAAGGCGGAGGACAATCTGCGCCTGAAGCGTCCCTACAAGTTCACGCCCGAGACGGGCAGCCGTCACCGCGACAAGACCGAGGCCGTATATACCGACGGTGAGCTGATGGATATAGCCCGCGAGATAGTGGGATACCTCAGTGAACGTCACCCCGACTATATGTTCTTGGGCGAAGTGACGTGCAGCAGGGCGGTCAAATCCATGAACAACTCCCTCGGTCTGGACTACAGCGATACCGACGGCAATACAGCCACATCGTTCTATTTCAAGCACAAGGACAGCAAGGACATGGTGGACGGCATCATAGAGCTGTCCCAGAGAAAGTTCGAGATGAAGAAGTTCACAGATATGATGGAGAACTTCCTCGACCATTTCACCGACAAGGTCGAGCTCCCCGAGGAGCTGATAATACAGCAGCAGTACTATGGTATGCTCGGCAAGTTCTATGAGTCGCTGGATGCGGAGAAGATGGCTCTGGGTACGTCTCTGCTGTCGGGCAAGACAGGGCAGAAGGTGTTCTCGGATCGGTTCACGCTGGCCCATGATGTATCGGACAAGTACTGCTGGTGTACCTCCTTCTTCGACGGAGAGGGCGTGACGCTCCCGGGGGACAGGAGGGTATATATCGAGAACGGCGTGATCCTGTCGGGCTACGCTGACAAGTATACCGCCGACAAATACGGTGTGCCTCATACCGGGAGCGCGGTGACGAATATGAGCGATATCCCGTCCAACGGGCAGGTGAACTTCCAGATAGACAGGAGCGACAAGACCATCAAGGAGCTGCTGGGCGGAAGGCTCAGTGTAGTGCCCATACTTGCCAGCGGAGGCGGCTTCAACGACAGGGGAGAGTATGTCACTCCCGTGCAGACCGCTTTGCTGTGCGACGGTGAGCGCATCATAGGCAGGCTCCCCGAGTTCACCATGAGGTCCGATGTGTTCCATATGTTCGGCGATGGGTTCATCGGTGTAGGCTCGGACGATCCCGTGTTCAACGACAAGACCATACTTATGAAGATGAGCTACGGTAAATAAGAAGACCGTGATCCGTCTTCATCATACCATAACATCAAGGAGGGCATAATGAAAAAAGTAAGATGGGGGATCCTCGGTACCGCCAATATAGCAAGATGGTGTACTATACCCGGTATGGAGCAGGCAGAGAACTGTGAGCTCTACGCTATCGCAGGCAGATCTATAGAGAAAGCACAGGCCTTCAGACAGGAGTTCGGCTTTGAGAAGGCTTATGGCAGCTATGATGAGCTGCTGGAGGACAGTAAGGTGGATGCGGTATATATCCCGCTCCCCAACGATCTGCATATCAAGTGGGTCAAGGCGGCTCTGTGCATGGGCAAGCATGTGCTGTGCGAGAAGCCGCTGGCTATGGATGCGGCAGAGGCAAGGGATATGTACGACACCGCCCGCCAAAACGGCGTGATCCTTATGGAGGCGTATGCGTATCTCCACAGTCCCTACGTGGAGAGCCTTAAGAAAGACATAGCCGACGGTATCATCGGGGATATAGACTATATCGAGACCGCGTTCATCACACAGGGCTACAAGGAGGACTTCAGGCTCCATAAGGAGCAGGGAGGCGGTGCCATGTACGATCTGGGCTGCTATTGTACTACTATGATACTGTCGCTGGTAAAGTCAGAGCCCGACCTCGTGAAGGCTTCGGCTGAGTATTCGGATCTGGGCGTGGATCTGATGACGGCAGGGCTCATACGTTTTAGGAACGGCGTGAGGGCTTCGTTCAATGTAGGCATGATACTGGGGAAGGATACCAACGCACGCTTTGACAGGCTCTATATCCATGGCAGCAAGGGGGCTTTACGGTCTGATGCGGAGTATAATCAGCAGGGCGATATGACCTACAGGATATATACCTCCGACAGCGTCACCGAGAGGCATATCCGCGCTCCACAGAACTACGCGCTGGAGATAGAGCAGCTGGGCAGGTGCATACTCTCGGGAGAGGAGCCCCATATCTCGCCCGAGTTCTCCATAGCCAACGCAGAGCTCATGGACAGGATATTCGACGAGATAGGATATCGCAGCTGAATACCGTCGATATGCACTGTTCATGCCGATCTTTCAAAATGATAGAAGATCGCATGGGCATGGGAATGTAATTGATTACAATTTAACTCCGCGATCTGTTGATGATGCACAGATCTTGAAATTTGTTTTACTGCATAACAGATAAATTTTATTACGATCTTCACGTATGTATTTACGATCGGATACGGATGTGCTATGATACATTTGGATAAAGTCGGCGGTCCTATGGAGAGACAGCAGACTTTAGGGAAGTTTTGGTAAAGGATGGGCGGAGGACCCGCACATCTAAAAAAGGAAAAGTGTCAATGGAGGAATGGAACATGAAAAAGATGAGAAAGCTGTTTATGGCCATCACGAGCACGATGCTCTGTGCGTCCATCATGGCAGGCTGCGGAGGCTCCGCTCCCGCATCCAACAACGGAGGCACAGCCAACACCACCGCTGCTCCCGCAGCTGCAACATCATCCGACAAGAAGATCAAGGTCGGCATCATCAACAACGACCCCAACGAGTCCGGCTATCGTATAGCTAACGACAGGGATCTTCAGGCTACCTTCGGTAACGACGACCGCTTCGAGGCTTCCTTCGCATACAGCCTCAAGAACGATGAGCAGATCAATGCAGCTCAGAAGTTCATCCAGGATGAGGTAGACTATCTTCTCCTCTCCGCTGCAGATACCGCAGGTTGGGACAGCGTGCTCAAGGATGCACAGAACGCAGGCGTAAAGGTAATACTCTTCGACCGCACGATCGACGCTGATGAGAGCCTGTATGAGGCTTCTATCGTATCTGATATGGCTAAGGAAGGCGAGACCGCTGTTGAGTGGCTCAAGGGCCAGAACCTGGACAAGTATGAGATCATCCATCTTCAGGGCGTTATGGGCTCCGCTGCACAGAAGGGCCGTTCCGGTGCGCTGGATGCTACCGCTGCAGAGCTGGGCTGGGATATAGTTACTCAGCAGACCGCAGAGTGGAACGCAGAGAAGGCTCAGCAGATCGTTCAGTCCGCTATCGACTCCGGCAAGTCCTTCAACGTTATCTATGCAGAGAACGACGAT
>JAFYEQ010000226.1 GCA_017544185.1 Oscillospiraceae bacterium | reverse complement strand
TGCTACGCCTATGATGCTCACGCTGTATGACCGCGGATCTATCTGACGCAGCGATGTCTTGGGTATGATCACCTGGTTGAAGCCCAGCCTTGCCGCCTCGTTGATGCGCTGGGATATATGGGATATGCTGCGCACCTCGCCGCCCAGACCTATCTCGCCGAAGGCCGCCACCTTCTCATTGATGGGGATATCTATCAGCGCGGAATACAGCGCCAGAGCCACGGGAAGGTCGGCGGCGGGCTCATCCAGCCTGAAGCCGCCCACTACGTTCACGAATATATCCAGCTGGCCGCAGTACAGCCCCGCTCTCTTCTCCAGTACGGCTATGATTATGGCGAGCCGTGAGAAGTCGAAGCCTGTGGACGTGCGTCTCGGGGACGCGTAGGACGTCTTGGATGCCAGCGCCTGCACCTCTGCCAGTATAGGACGGCTGCCCTCCATGACGCAGCCTATGCAGCAGCCCGATACTCCTATGGGCCTGCCCGACAGGAACAGCTCCGACGGGTCGGGCACCTCGATGAGCCCCTTGTCGCTCATATCGAACACGCCTATCTCATTAGTGGAGCCGAAGCGGTTCTTCACGGCGCACAGCAGTCTGTAGGACTGGTTGCGCTCCCCCTCGAAGAACAGCACTGTGTCCACGATATGCTCCATCACCTTGGGTCCCGCTATGGCGCCGTCCTTGTTGACGTGTCCCACCAGGAATATGGGGACCTCGATGTCCTTGGCCAGATGCATGAACATATTGGTACATTCCCTCACCTGGGTCACAGAGCCCGCCGAGGATGCTATGCCGTGTATGCTCATGGTCTGTATGGAGTCGATGATGACTATATCGGGAGCGTTGCGCCTGACGGCCTCGCATATGCTCTCAGCGTCCGTCATGCTCAGGAGGTACAGCGACGGCGTATCCACGCCAAGACGGTCGGCGCGGAGCTTTACCTGTCTGGCGCTCTCCTCTCCCGATACGTACAGCACCGTATGGCTCTCGCCGAAGTACTTGCATATCTGGAGCAGCAGCGTAGACTTACCGATGCCCGGCTCACCGCCCAGCAGTACCAGCGATCCCTTGACCAGACCGCCGCCCAGCACCCTGTCCAGCTCACCGCTGCCCGTGGGATAGCGCACCTCCTCGTCCGTGCCTATCTCCGACAGCTTCCTCGGCTGCACATCACGTATCACCGGAGAAGACTTTGTCCCCTTTGCCGCGGTCTCGCGCACATCCTCCTCCAAGGTGTTCCACTCGCCGCAGGCAGGGCACTTCCCGTTCCATTTCGTATGCTCTGCACCGCATGAGGTGCAGACGTATACCGTTCTCAGCTTTGCCATCCCTATCCCCTGCTATCTTATCTCTCTATGCTCGTCAAGGATCTGAGCCTCGGTCTCCTGCTCCACGAAGGCGGAGATCTCGTCCATTATGCTGTCTGCCATGGCGTTGTGCGGCACGATGCAGGCCACGGATATCACCGCTGTCTGATGTGTGTCCTGCTCGTCGGTCTCCGCCGCAGACACATGGAAACGGCTCTGCAGCTTCGACACCATGCTCTTGACGATCATCCTTTTTTCCTTCAGACTGTGTACCCACGGGGCATACAGTCTGAACGTTATCACTGCTATATGCATATCCATCACCTCTCGGGCGCTCCCGAGCCATATATGATGTTACTATTATAGCAGATATGGGCGGAAAAATCAAGTGTGATGTGAGCAGACGTGTGGTGATCAAGTCTAAAAGGCGCACACATAGTGCGCCCCTACCCGATCCTATCCATTGTTTAGTTCAAGAGCATCAATATTACTTTTCTGTTGCTGATATATTATAAAAAATATTTTTCCAAAACCTCTTGACATACGGATAAAAATGTGGTATCATAATATAGTTGATTGCGCTGCTAGCTCAGCTGGATAGAGTGACTGGCTACGAACCAGTAGGTCAGGGGTTCGAGTCCCTTGCAGCGCGCCAAGCCCCACGCTTTTGCGTGGGGCTTTTTTGTCCCCGGCAGCTGCATCCCTCGTCCTTGTCTCTGGTAACTGCGCCAGCAGTTGCATCTCTCGTCCCTTGTCCCTTGTCCCTTATATATGACAATTTCGTTAAATCCATCTCTAC
>JAFYEQ010000225.1 GCA_017544185.1 Oscillospiraceae bacterium | reverse complement strand
CGGACAACGGCATGTGGGGCTATGCGGGCGGCGCAGTGGAGCTGTTCGAGGACACCAGAGACACCGCACGCCGGGAGCTCTTGGAGGAGACGGGGCTCACAGCGCTGTCGCTGGAGCTGTTCGACGTGTTCTCCGGCGAGCGTCTGAGATATGTATATCCCAACGGCGACGAGGTATCTACCATAGATATCCTGTATATATGCCGCGAGTGGACGGGAGAGCCAGTATGTCAGCCCGAGGAGGTATCCGAGCTGCGCTGGTTCGATATAGACGAGCTCCCTCCCCTCTCCCCGCCGATAAGACTTCCTATGGAACATTATATAAGATACAGAAAAGGTGAATGATATGTTACTGCTTGACGAGCTCCGCCTCGAACTCGAAGGCTACCGCAAGGATATGACGGAGCTTTATAAGATACTTGATATAGACAAGCTCAAAAAAGATATAGAAGAGCTTCAGGCCCAGTCCGCTGTGGACGGCTTCTGGAACGACATCGAGAGATCCCAGAAGGTGATGCAGCAGATCAAGCGCTCTGAGGCTACCATCGCACAGTACGAGAAGCTCAACTCCCTCCTGGAGGACACGATCACCATGATCGAGCTCACCGCCGAGGAGAACGGGGAGGACGAGGCTGCTGCTCTGGAGCTGAAGGCTGAGGGCGAGCGCTTCAAGTCGGAGCTGGAGACCATCAAGCTCTCCACCCTCCTTACCGGCGAGTACGACGATAAGAACGCGATCATCACGTTCCACCCGGGCGCAGGCGGCACCGAGGCTCAGGACTGGGCAGAGATGCTGTTCCGTATGTATAATATGTGGGCTGAGCGCCACGGCTTCAAGGTGACTACCCTTGACTACCTGGACGGCGATGAAGCAGGCATCAAGTCCGCTTCCATACTCATCGAGGGCACCAATGCATATGGCTTCCTCAAGAGCGAGACGGGCGTACACCGTCTGGTGCGCATATCCCCTTTCGACTCCTCCGGAAGACGTCAGACCTCCTTCGCATCCCTCGAGGTCATGCCTGAGATGGGCGAGGCAGATCTTAATATAGACATACGTCCCGAGGATCTGGAGATCGACTTCTACCGCGCATCGGGCGCAGGCGGACAGAAGGTCAACAAGACCTCCTCCGCGGTAAGGCTCACACATAAGCCCACGGGCATCGTGGTGTCCTGCCAGACCCAGCGCAGCCAGTACCAGAACAAGGACTATGCTATGAAGATGCTGGTCTCCAAGCTGGCTGAGATCAAGGAGCGCGAGCATCTGGAAAAGATAGAAGACATCAAGGGCGTAAAGAAGGAGATCGCGTGGGGCGCTCAGATCCGTTCCTACGTGTTCATGCCCTATACCCTCGTAAAGGATCACCGCACCAACTTCGAGAACGGCAACATCGGAGCAGTCATGGACGGCGACCTTGACGGCTTTATAAACGCTTACCTCACGGCTCTCTCACACGGAGAACTGCAGGGTTGATATCCATGACCTTTCACGCATGACCTTTCACGGTGGTGATACTATGTCGGATTACCAGGCACTGTTCGATAAATTCCTCGATATCATGCTCGAGAAGAACTCTATCCCCTTTGCACTGCCGTATCTTACCAAAGTCTGTGAATATCTTCGCATACGCAAGATGGAAGTAGTGCGCTACGAATCCCTCCGTCATCAGGCTATGGGCAAGAGCACCATACTCCCCGTATACGACGGCGGCGGTGAATGCGGCGAGCCCCGCACGTATATACACAGTGAGAAGACCCTCATCAATGCCAACTACTTCGTATACCCCGGCAAGGACGAGGCTCCCTGGACGAACGAGGAGATCACCCGCATCGACAGACTGACCGAGCTGCTCTATGTGTTCAACAGCCGCATAAAGATGCTGGATCTGTTCATCCATTCCGCCTCCTACGACCAGGACGGGTATTATACCCTCAGATACTTCCTCAACCATTTGGGAGAGAAGCTCGCCAACAACGAGCTGCAGGGGCGGTATACCTGCGCGTACATCAATCTCAAGCACTTCTCCATCATAAACCAGCTCATAGGCAGACCTCTGGGCTCCTTTGTGATGAAGAGATATATCAATGAAGTTACCGCTCTGGCAGGCGACACGGCTCTTGCGGGACGCTTCGGCGGCGACAACTTCATACTCCTCATCGAGAACAAGTGCCTCACAGCTACGCTCAACGCACTGTCAGGCATGAATATCATATACGACCTCACCACCAAGGAAAAGATCAAGGTCAGCGCCACTGCGGGACTGTACAGGATAGAGGAAGGTCATGTAGGCGTAGACCATATCATGGACAGGATCACCGCAGCTTCCCAGATCGCCCGCACCAACGGCAAGGAAGATCTGGTGTACTACAACGATCATATCGCCATCGACAAGGAGCGTCTGGCTCTGATCCAGCAGCTCTTCCCCATCGCCATAGAGAAGGAAGAATTCCTGGTGTACTATCAGCCCAAGATATCCCTGAAGGACGGCAGCATCCACGGCGCGGAAGCCCTCTGCCGCTGGCTCCACGACGGAGACATCATCTCTCCCGCAGAGTTCATACCCCTGCTGGAGCAGAGCATGGATATATGCAAGCTGGACTTCTATATGCTGGACCATGTGTGCAGGG
>JAFYEQ010000224.1 GCA_017544185.1 Oscillospiraceae bacterium | reverse complement strand
GGTGTTGATGAAGATATAGTAGAAGGGGAATATGCAGGATATAGTGAATATGCCGAAGAAGAGGTAGTTGATCACGCTGAAGATATAGTCAGCGGGAGTCATCTTCTCGACCATGCCCGAAGAGCCCATTACACTGTTGCTCAGCGTCTTGGCTTTATTATCTGCCATTCGGACACCCCCTTATACTATGCTCTCGCCGCGGACTGCCTTGGAGAACGAGTTCGCACCGAAGAGCAGTATCACGCTGACTAAGGATTTGATCATACCGATAACGGTGGAGAGCGGGATGAGTCCCGATCCTATGCCTCGGTTGTATACGTACAGGTCCAGCACCTGCATAGCTTCTTTGTTCTGCGGGTTGGAGAATACGAGGTACTGCTCCATACCGTTGGAAAGTATGTTCGCTACGCTCATGAGGAGCAGCACGAAGAATGTGGGCATGAGCTCGGGAACGGTAATATGCCACATCTTGGCGAAGCGTCCCGCACCGTCGACCGTGGCAGCTTCATACAGGCCCTGGTCTATACCGGATATGGATGCCACGTATATGATAGCGGACCAGCCGACGCCCTTCCACATGCCCCATGCTAGCATCTTGAGCCACGAATGATCGGCGCTCATAAGGTACGGCGTGGAGTGTACGGTGCCTGTTATGCTGGTGAGCATGGTGTTCACGAAGCCGTCTGTGGAGAACAGAGCCAGAGCTATAGCGTACACAAGTACCCAGGATATGAAGTTGGGTATGGTAGTAAAGGTCTGGACGAAGCGGCGGAAGGGGCCGTTCTTTATCTCAGAGAGGAATATGGCGAATGCCATAGGTACCCAGCTGGTGAGTATACCAAGTCCCGACATACCCAGCGTGTTCTTCATAACGGTGATGATATCACGCTTGGTCTGAGGGGTATTGATGATCTGCTTGAAGTACTTGAAGCCTACGAATTTGTCGGCAGTAAGGGTCTCGCCGGCCTTGTAGTCGTAGAACGCATATCTCCAGCCATAGAGGGGGAGATAGCTGAATACCAGAGCAAGGGCTATGATGGGGAGCATCATCAGGAAAAGATGATACTTGGGCTCCATCTCGAACTTATCCTCAGTGGGGACCTTCAGGAGCAGGACGAAATTTACAGCAGCTATGAGCAGCATCCCTATGCCGATAGCAAGGTATACAAAGTTGATGTTCTGGAACATCGGGAGCACCTTGTCTATCTTGCCGGCATTGGCTGCGGTCTGAGTCACAGCGTTGTATATGCCCTTCATCCAGAAGAAGGTGATGATCTCTGTGAGGCCGCCTCCTGCCGAGAAGAAAAGGCCCAGCTTCTTCATCTTGGTATTGCCTAAAGACATACATCCGCCTGCACAAGCTACTATCACGGAAAGTATGATGACGAAGGAGCAAGCGTTAAGGGCGTGGAAGTCAGCCTCGCTCACCCAGTTCTGCCTGAATGCACGTCCGAAATCAGACACGATCGTGTCATAGGACACGCCGCAGGAGAAAAGAGAGAGGTTTTTGTTCATTATACCGCAGACCCTTGCGGGATTGAATGAGGGGAAGAACAGCAGGATCACATTCACTACGATGCCGATACGGAGCACCCAATACAGCTTATCGGTCATACGTTCACTCGCAGTGCGTCTCCTGTCAGCAGGGATATATGCCATAGGCGGACCTCCTGAACAGATGATACGGTAAACGGGTACTATAACGTCACGCTGTATACGCTCATACAGCGGTCCATTAGCAAAATATACCTATTTGTAAACGTTTACAGTATTTTAGAAAAGACCATACCGCACCGCAGTACGGTATGGTCAGACCTAAGCTCGATATTACTTTCTCTTGCTTACTACCATTGCAGCAGCAGCGGCAGCCATTACAGCAGCAACAGCAGCAGCGGAAGCGTTGCCGGTAGCAGCGGGAACAGTAGTCTCAACTGCGGGAGCAGCTTCCTCTACAGCAGGAGCAGCCTCCTCTACGGGAGCCTCCTCAGCAGGAGCTTCCTCTTCAGCAGGAGCCTCTTCCTCTGCGGGAGCTTCCTCAGCAGCACCGCCGAGACCGGATACAGTGAACTGTATCTCGATGGAATCGGAAGGCATAACGTAACCGAACAGACCGTCTTCCTTGCCGAGATCGTCGTTCCAGATGTTTATAGCCATGGGCTGGAGATATTCCTGCTCATCGGGAGAAAGATATGCATCATCGAAGGTGTACTTGGTCTGGCCGTCGAAGATGATCTTAACGTCGCTGATGGTAGCAGCATCAAGAGGGATATCGGTGGAAACGAAGAGGAGATTGAGGGTCTCGTCATCGCCAAAATCAAAATCAGTCACCTTAACGGAATATGTGCCGTCGCCTGTGATCTCTGCATCGGTGAATACGCCGCCCTTGTTGACAGCAGTAGGACCATCCCAGCCAGTGAGCT
>JAFYEQ010000022.1 GCA_017544185.1 Oscillospiraceae bacterium | reverse complement strand
TGTTATTCCAATGTATGGTTATGCTCAAGTAATTGCGCAAATTACGGATAAAGATAGAATTGAATATTTATCTTATGATATAGTTGATTTATCAGGGACGAAGGTGATGATATGCTCGATCAGATCTCTGCCCGGGGAGAGTATCCCCTCGGTCTTGTCTATGGATATGCTGCTATTGTCGCAATCCACGGTATACGCCACGGGATCCGTGCCGCACAGCGCGGTGAAGAAGCCTGCGTATCTCTTGCCGTCCTTATAGCAGAACTCACGTATCTCCAGAGGATGGCCCGTCCATTCCAGGCCTGCTGTCGCGTCGTTCCCGGTGATGAGCCCTACCATGACGGCCTTGCCGTCCACGGGTATCACGGTGCTGATGACGGGAGCGGCCGACTCCTCGCAGTTCCAGTGCTTGAAGCCTATATGGGGAGCCAGACCGAAGCCGCTGAAGCGTCCGCCGCCTACTGTATGGAGCTCACGGATGCGCTCCTTGTCGGTGATCAGCGCCTGACGTATCCTGTCGCCGTATCTGTTGGCACATACCGCGCCGATGGAGGCATAGTACCTGTTGTACGCAGTGTCGATCCACATGCGCACCAGATCCGTGCCCGCCCTGACGGGGTAGGAGATCAGCTCATAGAAGGCAGCGCTGTTCTCCTCGGGTATCTTGGGCTCGATCGCGTCGAGCACCGATAGGATATGGTCTATACGGTCGAGAGCCTCGCGTGCCTCGCCGTTGTGTATATCCCAGGCAGTCTCGTCCAGATGCTCGGGACGCCTCTTATGCAGCAGATGGGTAAAGTCGTCGTACATACGCGCCAGATCTGCCGTGTCCTTCTCGTCCAGTGCAAAGGTAGACATCCAGCGGCGCAGATATACCTCTGTGTCGGGTATTGCGCCCCACTTGTCCATATCGTATGCCAGATCCATGAAGTAGCACAGGGGCATCTCATTGAGAGCCAGGTCGCCTACGTTCACGATCCACAGATCCTTCACCCCGTAGGTATACGCGGTGGTCATCTGCTCCCATACCGTAGGGAGGGCGGAGGAGTTTATCCATTCATAGGACACGGGCTCTCCGTGGTAGTCGAAGTGGTAGTACATGCCGAAGCCGTTGTTCATGGCACGCATCCTGTCGTCGGGGAGACGCCTGAGATAGCCGTGGTTGTCGTCGCAGAGCAGCAGTATCACGCCGTCCAGCTCGTCGCAGCCGATCAGCCCCTCGGTCTTATCATCGCCGTAGTAGTAGGGCTCCACTTCCTTGTACAGTGCCAGCATGCGGGGCACGTCCGCAGGGTCGCCCACGTACTTGCGTATCAGCTCGTTCTGTGTATGGAGCACGTCCTTCAGGAGCGCTATATTGTCGGCCAGCCCCGAGCCGTCGCCCAGTATGGCAGAGTCACGCTCGCCGCGCATACCCACGGTGATCACGTTCTCCAGATGACCGTTGCGTGCAAGGCCGTCGGCCCAGAAGCGGGTGATGCCCTCCTTGTTGGAGCGGAAGTCCCAGGCATCGCCGTATATAGAGCCCTCGCCCCTCAGATGGCGGTATTCTTCGCCGTGGCGCAGACAGGGCTCATGATGGGAGGTGCCCATGACCACGCCGTACTCGTCCGCCAGCTCCGCAGCCTCGAGCCCCGGGCCGTCGCAGGCAAAGCAGGCCGACCACATGGCGGGCCAGAGGTAGTTGCCCTTCATGCGCAGGAGCAGCTCGAAGACGTGCTCGTACATCTTTGCGTTGAAGCCGCCGAAGTGCTCCGTGCACCAGGTGCCGAAGGCAGGCCATTCGTCATTTATGAAGAAGCCTCTGTACCGTACAGATGGCTCCTTGGATATGTAGGTCTCATCCTCTATCACTATCTCGTCCCGATGGGGAGGCAGCAGCCCCGACCAGTCCACCAGGGGAGATACGCCTATGATATCGGATATACGGAACAGTCCGTATATGCAGCCGCGCTTGTCGCTGCCGACTATGGTGATGGTATCGTCCTTCACGGTGAAGCTGTATACCTCCCGTTTGCCGGCTATGGCGTCGGCATCGCTGTTCACACCGAAGGCTATCGTTATGCTGCTGTCATACTGATCGGCGGCATCGCTGCCGGCATCGCCGCATATGAGGCGTATGTCCCTCACGACCTTGTGAGCGACCTTGACTATCCCGCCGGGACAGTCATCGGCATAGCTCAGCCTTATGTCTGTTTTTGCGCTTATGATCATTTTCTTTCCCCACTATCTACATCGGCTCTGTGAGCCGAATGATGATGTACATAGTCATATTACCATATATCCCCATGACAAGCAATAAATATATTGTTAAATTGTTACAGAAGTTTATCAATTATTGCGTTAAGGTAAAAAGACCCTGTCAGCATAAAAGTAGGGGCGCACCTGCGTGTGCGCCCCCGCATCATTTATATCATCCTTGATCTGGATCATGGACAGATGTGGAGCATGGGGCTCTCCCGCTCCTCGTTCCCTAGCGACTGCGTCATACTATTTCTTCCTCTATGTATAGACGATCTCTCCGTCCGAAAGCCGTATACGATGGCTTTCGGACGTATTTCTCGTCTATACATAGTTCAGAAAGTAGTATCAGCAGTCGCATCCCTTGTCTCTTGTCTCTTGTCTCTTGTCTCTTGTCTCTTGTCTCTTGTCTCTTGTCTCTTGTCTCTTGTCCCTTGCCCCTTGTCCCTTGC
>JAFYEQ010000223.1 GCA_017544185.1 Oscillospiraceae bacterium | reverse complement strand
AGGCCTCGGTACATACGGGGAGCGTCACATCCGTGTAGAGTATGAAGTCGGTATATATGGCGTGCTGTCCTCGCGGGTCCAGCTCGCTGAAGGACGCGCTCGACCGCAGGAGCCATCTGTCGTCGTACTTGCCCGACTCCTTGTCGTACCATGTGGTATCGAACTCGTACCAGGTCTCGCCGATCTTTATCCTGTTCCAGGCGTGTGCCTCTGCAGCCGACCTGTTGGATGTGACTACGATACAGTCGAGCCCCATCTTCCTTGCCATGAAGTTCACCGTCATGGCGTAGCCGGTACATATGGCCTTGCCGTAGAGCATGGGAGTGAGTATGGACTGGTAGGCAAGAGGCCTGCCGTAGGAGTCCTTGACGTTCTCGTCCGTCATGGTCTCATAGACCACATGAGCGGAGATCGTGTCCGCCAGTATCTTGGTCTTTGCGCCCACGGTGGTGCCGGCATTTATCGCCGTCATCCATTCCGTGCTGAGCTGCTCGATGCGGTCGCGCTGATCGTGTCTGTTCACCGCGTCGCGGCAGGGGGTATTGGACGTGAGCGCCAGCTGCGACGGGTTTTTCCCGTTACTGTATCCCACCTGTGAGGGCAGGAAGAAGTACTGGGGATTGGAGTAGAAGAACGCATAGAACACCTGACGTATCTCATCGCCCGACATCTTCACGTCCATCGTGACGATATCAAAGTATCCTCTGGAGCTCACGGTGCTTAGGTCGCCTGCCAGATAGCTCTCGCAGGAATCGCCGACTGCGTCGTACATCTGCTTCTGTATGTCAGTCAGCTGATCGTAGTACCAGCCGTGGATGCAGTTGGAGGCGCTCATATAGACAGCGCTGTCTGTACCCAGATCCTCTTCGTCGTATCCGCTCTGCTCTGCGGCAAGATCTATGGCCAGCTGCAGAGTGTCGAACTCGTCGTCGGTGAGCTCTGCCGCGCAGAATCCGTTCTCATCGCAGGATGAGGCGATCTTAGCGTCTATCTCTTCGGTGCGGGAGATGATCTCCTCGGCGCTCATATCGGCCGGAGCCGCATGATCTTCAGCTCCGATGCCGCGTACATCCGTACATACCGCTCCCGAGACGAGGAGCGCTGCCGATAGCAGCAATGACAGGGGAGACTTGTATCTCATATCCACACCCCCTTTGTGTATGATGTATGGAAGACCTGCGCTCATACAGAGCGCATCATTCGGTCTCTGTCAGGTCGTATCTGTGGGATATGCCGTTCTCGTTGAGGTACTGGACGTATTCCTTTACCATCTTGGGGTAGGCCTTGTAGAATCTGCTGTAGTCACAGTGTTCGATAAGATCCTCTGCGTATCTGTACTTTGCCGCTTCGGATATGGGTATATTCGGGAGGGACAGTGCCTTCACCAGCTCGGAGGTGCGGCTGTCGTGGGTGATCCACAGTGCGGGTATGCCGCAGCGCAGAGCTGCCATGTTACCGTGGAAACGGGAGCCGTAGGCAAAGGTGAAGCCCTGTGACGTAAGGTATTCGTTCCACTTGTCCATATCGAAGAAGATATGGCCATGTTCCTTTATATACTTGGCATATCGCGATGCACTGGCCTTGCATGTGGGGAAGGCGGTATCATGGGGTGTGAGCCCCGGGATCTCCGTGGCCATCTGCATGATGAGTTCCGAGCTGCTGCGTATGCCTATCTCCAGAAGCCTGCTCTCCGCCTCGGATCTGCCCGTGACGGATATCATGGTCTTCTCCGCCGTGGGACGGGGACGCTCGCGGTACACGCCGTCCAGATACTGGTATGCTGTGGGACAGCCTATGATGCGGTAGTTGTGTATACCCATCTCCTCAAGGCACTGTGCGGTGAATTCGCCTCTAACGCCGAGAGATACGGCTCTCTGTGCTGCCTTGCGGAAGAAAGTTATCTTGTTCTCGCCGAGGGCCGCCACCAGCTTCTTGGGGGTGTCGTACTCGGCGGAGGACTGAGCTCCCAGCCCTGCCATGGTGATATTGCAGGTGGTGTGAGCGTACAGGTCCTTCATCACGTCGATCATATGGTCGGATCCGGGATTGAGGAAGTTGGAGGCGGGCATTATTGCTACAGCTCCTCCGTATACCTCGAAGCCGTGGAGCTTGCGCCCGTTGAACCATATGATGTCCTTGTACGCCACCTGAGACTTGACTGCATCCACGAACAGCATATTGCCGGTGTTGGCACCTGCTGCCTGCAGCTTGTCCTCTATGGAACGGTCGTCGTCCTTAAGGGATATGATCGGGTCGATGATGACCGTGTTGCCCGCGGGACGGATAAAGTCGTGGCGCTCCTGTATCTTATGCTCTATGACGGATATGGATCCGCCGTATCTCCACGCAGGCTCCTCTGAGGGCTTTTTCCTGCGCAGACGGTCGGTCAGCTTTGATATGTTCATACATCCCTCACTGTAAGTCCGTTCTCTTCCAGGTACAGCCGATATTCGGCGCACAGCTTCGGATAAGCCTTATAGAACTCGGTGTAGTCGCACCGCTCCATGAGCTCCTCTACCTCGCTCATGCTCTGGAACTCGTCCAGAGTGATGTGAGGGAGATGGAGGGTATCCACCAGCTCACGGGTACGGCTGTCGTGGGTGATCCACAGGGCGGGTATGCCGTTGAGAAGAGCGGACATATTGCCGTGGAAGCGGCTGCCGTAGGAGAAGGTGAAGGCTTCATGCTGCATATATCCGTTCCATTCCTCCATGGTGAAGAAGATATGGCCGTGTGCCTTCACGAACTCTATATACTCCTCCTTGCTCATGCCCAGCTCCGGGAGCTGCTTGTTGAACTGCTCGTCGGTAGGGATCACGCCCTCGAGTATCTCGGGCATCTCCGTGGGCATCTGCATCAGCATCTCAGAGCCGTGAGCCTTGCCGAAGCGGATGATCGCGCTCTCCGGAGCGTTCTTGCCCGTCACGGTGAATATGGTACGGTCTGCCTTGGGAACGGGGAGCTCCCTGTAATGGCCGTCCATATACTTATACGCCGTAGGACAGCCTATGATGCGGTAGTTGTGTATCCCCATGATCTCCAGACATTCAGCGGTGAATTCGCCTCGTATGCCGAGGGATACGCACCTGTCCGCAGCCATGCGGAAGAAGTCGCACTTGTTCTCAGACAGCGCACCGACCAGCT